>DASVTG010000327.1:0-11535 GCA_036387695.1 Hymenobacter sp.
GCAAAAGCATTGTGGAACTGGCCCGCGACAACAAAGTGGACCCCGCGCAATTGAAAAGCCGTTTGGCTGGCGCCGAGCTTATCAAATTCACCGCCGAAACCCGCAGCTCCGGCGTCACGCTGGCCGATGGCGTGCGCATCCGCAAGGGCGCGGCCGATGCCATCCGCCAGCTGGCCGAAAAAGCCGGGCAGGCTTACCCCGCTGAGGTAGCCGAGCGGGTGCAGGCCGTGGCCAGCAACGGCGGCACCCCGCTGGTGGTGAGCGAAAACGACCGGGTGCTGGGCGTGGTGGAATTGCAGGACATCATCAAGCCCGGCATCCAGGAGCGGTTTGAGCGCCTGCGCAAGATGGGCATCAAAACCGTGATGGTGACCGGCGACAACCCGCTTACGGCCAAGTTCATCGCCGAAAAAGCCGGCGTCGACGACTTCATCGCCGAGGCCAAGCCCGAGGACAAGATGCAGTACATCCGCGCCGAGCAGCAGGCCGGCAAGCTGGTGGCCATGATGGGCGACGGCACCAACGACGCCCCCGCCCTGGCCCAGGCCGACGTGGGCGTGGCCATGAACTCGGGCACGCAAGCCGCCAAGGAAGCCGGCAACATGGTGGACCTCGACAACGACCCCACCAAGCTCATCGAAGTGGTGGAAATCGGCAAGCAGCTGCTCATGACGCGCGGCACGCTCACCACGTTCTCCATCGCCAACGACGTGGCCAAGTACTTCGCCATCGTGCCCGCGCTGTTCATGGTGGCCATTCCGGGCCTGCGGGCCTTGAACATCATGGGGCTGCACTCGCCGCAGTCGGCCATTCTGAGTGCCGTCATTTTCAACGCCCTCATCATCCCGGCGCTGGTGCCGCTGGCCCTGCGCGGGGTGAGCTACACGCCAATTGGGGCTTCGGCTTTGCTGCGCCGCAACCTGCTGGTGTACGGCCTGGGCGGGGTCATCGTGCCCTTCATCGGCATCAAGCTGATTGACCTGCTGGTGGGCGTGTTTGTGTAACTGATTTAACTAAACAGAACGTCGTGCCGAGCGGAGCCGAGGCATCTCGCTTGGGGTAGTAAATCAATCGTTTAACGATGCGAGCGAGATGCTTCGACAAGCTCAGCATGACGTTCTCAAGAAACCAATTTCAACCCATGAAATCCAATTTCCTCCCTGCCCTGCGCATGACCCTGGCCATGCTGGTGCTGTGCTGCATCGTGTACCCTGCCATTGTCTGGGCCGCCGCCCGGCTGGCCCCCGGCCACGGCGAAGGCGTGCAGCTAAGCCAGAACGGCCGCGTCGTGGGCTTCGCCAACGTGGGCCAGAAGTTCAGCCGGCCCGACTATTTCAACACCCGGCCCTCGGCCGTGGACTACAACGCCCAGGGCTCAGGCGGCTCCAACAAGGGAGCCAGCAACCCCGAGTACCTGGCCACGGTGAAGGCCCGGCTCGACACGTTCCTGGTGCAAAACCCCACCCTACGCGCCGCCGACGTGCCCGCCGAGCTGGTTACGGCCAGCGGCTCGGGCCTCGACCCGCACCTCTCGCCGCAGGGCGCGCTGGTGCAGGTGGCCCGCGTGGCGCAGGCCCGCGGCATCGCCCCGGGGCGCCTCACCGAGCTGGTGAAAAACAACACCGAAGGCGGCCTGCTGGCTCCCCAAACGGTGAACGTGCTGCGGCTGAACCTGGCGCTGGACGCCCTGGCCCCGGCCCGCAAATAAGCCTTCGCTTCATTAATCTAAAACCCCATTTGCCCGTTCCCGCGGGGGCCGCAACGGCCCGGAACCAAACTTCCCGTTTGAAACGGGACCGGGGAAGCAACCACCACGATTTGCCCACGCCACGTGGGCAGCCACCACTCCATGAAAAACCTTCTAACCCTGGGCCTGACCCTGGCGGCCACCGGCGCCGCCCTGGCCCAAACCACCCCCACCACCGACCCGGCCCTGGCCGTGCCCGCCCCGGCCGCCCCGGTGCAGGCCACGCCCAACCCGCTCACGTTCTACGGCTTCGTGGACGGCTACTACGGCTACGATTTCGACAACGACCGCACCCAGGACCGGCCGGGTTTTTTGTATTCGCACGACCGCCAGAACGAATTCACCGTGAACCAGGGCATCCTGGGGATGCGCTACCAGGACGACAAGGTGCGCGGGGCGTTTGGCGTCCACGCCGGCTCTTACGTCACGGCCAACTACGCGGCCGAGGACCAGGTGTTCAAGCACATCTACGAGGCTTACGCCGGCTTCCGGCCTTTTGATAAAGCCTGGCTCGACGTGGGCATCTTCGGCTCGCACATCGGGTTTGAGTCGGCCATCAGCAAAGACAACTGGACGCTGACCCGCTCGCTCATGGCCGAAAACTCGCCCTACTACGAGGCCGGCGCCAAGCTCACCTACGAGGTGGACCCCAAGCTGACGCTGACTGGGCTGGTGCTGAACGGCTGGCAGAACATCCGCGAAAACAACCAGGCCAAGGCCCTGGGCACCCAGATTCAGTGGAAGCCTTCGGACAAAATCCTCGTCAACAGCAGCACGTTCTACGGCCAGGAGCAGCCCCGGGACTCGGTGCGCGCCCGCCGCTACTTCCACGATTTCTACGTGAGCTACGCCGCCACCGAGCGCCTGAGTTTGGCGCTGGTGTTCGACGTGGGCAAGCAGCAGGCCGCCCGCCCGGCCGGCGACACCGGCGAGAAGTACGACACCTGGCACACCGGGGCGGCCTTCGTGCGCTACAAGCTGGCCGACAAGTGGACCACGGCCCTGCGCGGCGAATATTTTAAGGCCGAGCGCGGCGTCATCATCGGCTCGTTTGCGCCGGCCGTGGGCACGCCCAATTCCTTCATCCGGGGCGGCTCGCTCAACCTGGACTACGCCCCCACCGGCAACGTGCTGGTGCGCGTGGAAGGCCGGGTGCTCAATGCCAAGGACAACATCTTTCTGGAAACCGGCGGCCGGAGCCGCGACACCTACGGCAATGTCACGTCAAGTGTGGCGATTTCGTTTTAACCACGTCCCGCGCTTTTAGCCCCTCTCCCTCGCTTCGCTCCCCTGCGGGCGGGGGAGAGGATTTGGTTTTTATCTTCTCAAAGGCATCTCATGAACCCCGCCGAAGAATCGTTGCGTGACCAGTCCGCCGAGCGGTTCCTGCGCCTGGTGCAGGAGCGGCGGCGCGGGCGGCTGAAAATTTACCTCGGGCTGGCCGCCGGCGTGGGCAAGTCGTTTCGGATGCTGCAAGAAGCCCACGAGCTGCTGGCCCACGACGTGAACGTGCTCATCGGCTACGTGGAAACCCACGGCCGGGCCGGCACCGTGGCCCAACTCGAAGGGCTGCCCCTGCTGCCGCGCAAAAGCGTGTTTTACAAGGGCCGGGCGCTGGAAGAAATGGACCTCGATGGCATCCTGAAGCAGCGGCCGGCCGTGGTGGTGGTGGACGAGCTGGCCCACTCCAACGTGCCGGGCTCGCGCCACGAAAAGCGCTGGCAGGACGTGGAGGAAATCGTGGCCGCCGGCATTTCGGTGATTACGGCCATGAACGTGCAGCACCTGGAAAGCCTGCACGACCAGGTGCTGCGCATCACGGGCACCGACGTGACGGAGCGCGTGCCCGACGCCATCCTGCGGGCCGCCGACGAGGTGATTAACGTGGACTTGACCGTGGACGAGCTGCGGGGCCGCCTGCAGGACGGCAAAATCTACACCCCCGACAAGGTGCCCGCCGCGCTGGCCAACTTCTTTCGGCCCGAACACCTGCTGCAGCTGCGGGAGCTGGCCCTGCGCGAAGTAACGCGGGCGCTGGGCCACCAGATTGAGAGCGACGCGGGCGGGGCGCCCGCCGTGGCCCCGCAGCGCCGCAACGCCGACCGCCTGCTGGCCTGCATCAACTCCAACGACCGGGCCGCCAAGGAAATCATCCGCAAGACGTCGCGGCTGGCCGACCGGTTCGGGGCCGCCGCCTGGTACGTGCTGTACGTGCAAACCGGCCGCGAAACCGCCGACCGCATCGGCCTGGCCACGCAGCGGCACCTGCTCAACAACCTGCAGCTGGCCACCGAGCTGGGCGGCCAGATTCTGCGGGTGAAAACCGACGATGTGGTGGGCGCCATTCAGCGCGTGGCCCAGGAAAAGAACGCCACTCTGCTCGTGTGCGGGGTCACCAGCGAAAAAGGTACTTGGGAGCGAATTTCGCGCCGGGGCGTCACCAACGACCTGATTCGGGCCGTGGCCCACGGCACCACTGACCTGGACATTTACCTCGTATCGTACTGAAAATCAATTTTTAATTATCAATGAACAATCATCAATGAACAATGAGCAATGAACAATGAGCAATGAACAGTGCCGTTCTGCTTACCATTGATACCTGCTCATTGCTCATTGTTCATTGATGATTGTTCACTGCTCATTGCTCATTGTTCATTGCTCATTGTTCATTGCTCATTGATAATTAAAAATTGATAATTGAAGCTATGAACCTCAAAACCAAGATTACCACCGGCTTTCTGGCCTTGCTGCTGCTGGTAGTGGCCCTGGGCGGCTACGCGTTCTACTCGGTGCGACGCCTGGAAACCAGCTCACGCGGCATTTTAAAGGCCAATTTTCACTCCGTGGAGCTGGGCCAACAGATGCTGCAGGCCCTGGACCGGCTGCAGGCCCAACCCGCGGATGCCGATGGGCTGGCCCGGTTTCAATCGGGCCTTACCCGCGAATTGGGCAACGTCACCGAGCCCGGCGAGCAGCAGCTCGTGGACAGCCTGGTGGCCAGCTTTGCCGCGTACCGGCGGCAGGCCAGCGGGCCGGCGCTGGACGAGCTGCGGGCCGGCACCCACCGCATGATACGCCTGAACACGGCCGCCCTGACCCGCAAAAACGAGCAGGCCAACCGCACGGCCACCCAGGCCGGGCGCTACATGCTCGCCTTCATCACCATTGCCGTGCTCATCGCCCTCATGTTCGTGCTCAGCGTGCCGGAGGCGGCGGTGGCCCCGCTGCGCAAGCTCACCCAGAGCCTGGAGCACGCCGCCAACCGGGACTTCAACACCACCATTCCCATCGAGAGCAACGACGAATTCGGGCGCGTGGGCCACGCTTTCAACCGGATGCTGGTGGAGCTGCGCGAGTTTCGCAGCTCCACCACGGCCGACCTGATGATGGAGCGCAACCGCGCCCGCAGCATCGTGAACGGGCTGGACGAGGGCCTGCTGCTGCTGGACGAAAACCGCCGCATCATCCTGGCCAACCCCGTGCTCTGCGAGTTGCTGGGCCTGCCCGTGACCCAGCTCGTGAACCGTGCGGCGGCCGACGTGGCCCGCGAAAACGACCTGCTGCGCACCCTGCTCACCCCCCTCGATGCGCCCCGCCGCGAGCAGGCCCTGGCCGCCGCGCCGCTGCTCAACATTCCGCAAAACGGCGAGGAAGCCTTCTACCGGCTGGCGGTGCAGGACCTGGTGTCGTTCAACGAAGCCAGCGGCAAAACCGAGTTTGCGGGCCAGATTCTGACCCTGCGCAACGTGTCGGACTTCAAGAAGCTCGACCAGGTGAAGTCCAACTTCCTGGCCACGGTGTCGCACGAGCTGAAAACGCCGCTTTCCAGCATCAACATGAGCCTGAAGGTGCTGGCCGACGAGCGGGTGGCGGCCGACGAGCGCCAGCGGGTGCTGGGCGGCATCGGGCGCGAAACCCAGCGCCTGCTGCGCATCGTGGGCGAGCTGCTCGACGTGTCGCGCCTCGACACGGGGGCCGGCATTCAGCTCAACTTCGCCGCCACGCCGCTGCCGGCCGTGGTGCAGTTTGCCGCCGCCACCGTGCAGCCCCAGCTCGACAACAAGCAGCTGACGCTGGTGCAGGAGCTGCCCGAGGGCCTGCCCGCCGTGCGCGCCGACGTGGAAAAAACCACCTGGGTGCTCATCAACCTGCTGGCCAACGCCATCCGCTACTCGCCGGCGGGCGAGCCGCTGACCGTGCGGGCCGCCCGCGTGGGCAAGTTTGTGCAAGTCACCGTGCAGGACCGCGGCCCCGGCATCGCGGCCGAAAACCACGAAAAGATTTTCCAGCGCTTCGCTCAGATTCCCGACAAGTCGGGCTACAAGGGCGGCTCGGGGCTGGGGCTGAGCATTGCCCGCGAGTTCATCACCACCCAGGGCGGCCGGCTGTGGGTGGAAAGCGAGCTGGGCAGCGGCAGCGCGTTTTGCTTCACGCTGCCCGTGGCGGGGTAGCCCTGTTTTTTTATTCATTTCACCTTCTTCGCCATGCAAGCCACCATCAAAAGCAAGCTCACCCGGGGCCTGGCCTTTCTGTTTCTGATAATCGTGCTGCTGAGCGGCGTGGGCGCGTACTTTCTGCACCAGCTCTCGCAAAGCGCCGAAGTCACCATTTTTGAAAACTACCGCTCCGTGACCTACGCCCAGCGGCTGGGCGACGCGCTGGCCGACCTGCGCGAGGCGCGCCTGACGCCCGGCTCCGGCCCCGCGCCCGCCACGGCGCAGGCCCGCGCCGCGTTTGAAAAGGCCCTGCGCGACGAGCAGGCCAACATCACCGAGCCGGGCGAGGGCGCGCTGGCCGACTCGCTGGCCGCCGGCTTTGGGCAGTACCTGGCCGCCGCCCCGGAAACCGACGCCGCCCGCGCCGGCTACCAGCAGCTGCGCCGGCAGGTGGGCCGGGTGGCCGCCCTCAACCTGCGCGCCATTGAGCAGCAAAGCCAGCGCACCCAGCGCGTGGCCGCCCGCACCATTGCCACGCTGGGGCTGCTGGCGGCGGTGGGCCTGCTGGCCACGTTCTCGTTCATCTTCACTTTCCCCGACTACGTCACCAAGCCGGTGGAGGAGCTGACGGCCGGCATCCGGCGCCTGGCGGCCGGCGACTACGGCCAGCGCCTGCCCACCCAGGTGCCGGGCGAGTTCGCCGAAGTGGCCGGGGCGTTCAACGACATGGCCCGCAAGCTGGAAGGCTACGAAACCCCCGACGGCACCCCGCGCATCGACTCCAGCGGGCCCCTGGACCTGGTGACCACCCACCGCCAGTCCGGTGCCCCGGCCCCCGCCGGCCCCACCGCCGAGCAGCAGCTCCTGATGCGGCAGCTCCGCGACCAAAGCCGGCAGCTGCAGCGCACGGCCGAAGCCCTGTTTGGCGGCCCCGGTGCGCCGGGCGCGTAGCGCTGGCCCGTTCCTTTTCCACTAACCCAAGATAAATGTCTGCTTCCTTGTCGAAGGCCACGCCAGCCGGTACGCTCATTGCCCTGGGCATCGTGTACGGCGACATTGGCACCTCGCCGCTCTACACCGTGCGCGGCGTATTTGCCCACCGGCCCGTGACGGAAGACGTGGTGCTGGGCACCATCTCCTGCGTGCTCTGGACCCTGACGCTGCTCACGACGGTGAAGTACGTCTTCATTGCCCTGAAAGCGGACAACAACGGCGAGGGCGGCATCCTGGCCTTGTTTGCGCGGCTGCGGCGGCTGCCGGTGCGCTGGCTCTACATCCCGGCCATCATCGGGGCGGCCGCGCTGCTCGCCGACGGCATCATCACGCCGCCCATCTCGGTGGCCTCGGCCATTGAGGGGCTGCGCATCCTGAAGCCGGACCTGGACACGGTGCCCGTCGTGGTGGTGATTTTGCTGGGGCTGTTCGCGTTTCAGCAGTTCGGCACGGCGGTCATTGGCAAGTTTTTTGGGCCGGTGATGCTGCTCTTCTTCGCCATGCTGGCGGTGCTGGGCGTGGGGCACCTGGTGCAGGCGCCCGGCATTCTGCGGGCCCTGAACCCGTACTACGCGGTGCACATGGTGACGCAGGTGCCGGGCGCGTTCTGGCTCCTGGGCTCTATTTTCTTGTGCAGCACCGGCGCCGAAGCCCTCTACGCCGACATGGGCCACGTGGGCCGCCCGAATATTTACGTGAGCTGGACGTTCGTCAAAATCTGCCTCGTGCTCAACTACCTGGGCCAGGGCGCCTGGCTGCTTCAGCATCTGGGACCGGAGCTGGGCGAGCAGAACCTGTTTTTCCTGATGATTCCGCCGGCGCTGCTGCTGCCGGCCATTGCCCTGTGCACGCTGGCCACCATCATCGCCTCGCAGGCCCTCATTTCGGGCTCGTTCACCTTGGTGGTGGAAGCGCTGCGGCTGAATTTCTGGCCCAAGGTGCGCATTTCCTACCCCACCGAGTTGCGCGGGCAGAGCTACGTGGCCTCGCTCAACTGGCTGCTGTGCGCCGGCTGCATCGGGGTGGTGCTCTACTTCCGCGAGTCGGGCAAGATGGAGGCGGCCTTTGGGCTGGCCGTGACCATCACCATGCTCATGACCACGCTGCTGCTGGCGTACTACCTGCGGCAGCGGCGCACCCCCGCCGTGCTGCGCTGGGCCATCATCGGCCTCTACGTGGTGGTGGAAGGGGCCTACCTGGTGGCCAACCTGCGCAAATTTCCGGAGGGCGGCTGGCTGAGCGTCCTGCTGAGCGTGCTCATCCTGGTCGTCATCGTGGCCTGGATTCAGGGCCAGCGCATCCGCCGCGACCTGACGGAGTTCGTGCCGGTGGACGACTGGCTGCCGCTGCTGCAAACGCTCAGCAACGACGCGTCGGTGCCCAAATACGCCACCCACCTGGTGTACCTGACCAAATCGACGGACTCCAAGCGCATTGAAAACGCCATCATTCACAGCATTTTCAAGAAGAATCCCAAGCGGGCCGACGTGTACTACTTCGTGCACGTGCACACCGACGACGACCCCTACACCCGCACCTTCCACGTGGAGCACGTGGTGCCGCAGGAACTGGTGCGCATCGATTTTTACCTCGGCTTCCGGGTCGACCACGCCATCAACTACATGTTCCGGCAGGTGGTGACGGACTTGGTCAAAAACGGGGAAATCGACATCACCTCGCGCTACGCGTCCTTGCGCGACCAGGACATCGCGGGCGACTTTCAGTTCGTGCTGCTCAACAAGACCCTGCCCTACGAGCGGTTTCTGCGGGGCTGGCAGCGCGTGGCCCTGCGCCTGCACGGCGGGCTGAAGTGGCTGGGCGTGTCGGACCAGGAAAGTTTTGGGCTGGACAACAGCGCCTTCACCGTTGAGAACGTGCCCCTGCAAATGCCCGCCCGGCCGGAGCTGGCCCTTTCGCGTATCTAGCGGCGGGCGTATGTTGCCTTTTCAGCCGGTTGTTCATGGAGTTGTACTCTACCCTTGCGCTGCTGCTGGTTGTGGCGGCGGCGTTTGCCTACCTCAACCACCGGTTTCTGCACCTGCCGCCCACCATTGGCCTGATGGCCCTCACGCTGCTCTCGTCGCTGGGCCTGGTGGGGCTGGGGCGGCTGGGGGTGCCGGCCGTGCTGCGGGTGGCCGAAGTGGTGCGCACCATTGACTTTCACACCGTGCTGATGCAGTACCTGCTCAGCTTTCTGCTGTTTGCCGGGGCCATGCAGCTCGACACCCGCAGCCTGGGGCAGCAGCGCCTGCCCGTGCTGCTGCTGGCCACGCTGGGCACGCTCGTTTCCACCGTCTTGGTGAGCTGCGGCCTGTACGTGGCGATGCCCCTGCTGGGGCAGCCGCTGGACTTCATCTACTGCCTGCTGTTCGGCAGCCTCATTTCGCCCACTGACCCGGTGGCCGTGCTGGGCATTCTCACCAAAGCCGGCTTGCCCAAGTCCCTGGAAACGAACATCGTGGGCGAGTCGCTCTTCAACGACGGCGTGGGGGTGGTGCTCTTTGCCACGGTGCTTTCGGTGGCCGAGAGCGGGGCCGACACCGTGGACGCCGGGCAGGTGCTGGGCCTGCTGCTGCGCGAGGGCGTGGGCGGGCTGGCCCTGGGCGCGGTGCTCGGCTACGGCGCCCACCGGCTGCTGCGCCGCGTCGACGATTACCACGTCGAGACGCTGCTCACGCTGGCCCTGGTGATGGGCGGCTCGGCGCTGGCGGCGCGGCTGCACACGTCGGGGCCGCTGGCCATGGTGGTGGCCGGCCTCGTGGTGGGCAGCCAGCAGGGCCGCCACGCCCCCTCGGTGGTGACGGAAGACTACGTGGACAAGTTCTGGGAGCTGATTGATGGGGTGCTCAACGCCGTGCTCTTCGCCCTGATTGGGTTGCAGGTGCTGGTGCTGAAGCTGAGCGGGCCCGCCGTGTGGGCGGGCCTGGCGGCGGTGGTGCTGGTGCTGCTGGCCCGGCTCGTGTCGGTGAGCATCCCGCTGAGCTTTTTGCGCACCCGCCGCGAGTTCACCGACTTCAACCTGGCCATCCTCACCTGGGGCGGGCTGCGCGGGGGCATCTCGGTGGCCCTGGCCCTGAGTTTGCCGCCCACCATGCCCCGCGAGCTGCTGGTGGGCATCACCTACGTGGTGGTCGTGTTCTCCATTCTGGGCCAGGGCCTGACCATTGGGCCGCTGGCCACGCGCTTGCAGCGCGGCATCCGCCCGGCCGCCGCTCCGCCCGAAAACAGCTGATTGAACACACCCTGGTGGTTTTTCCGTGGCCTCTTTGCGAGGCAGCTGGAAACGCTTCGTGCCGCTCACCACGCGCAATGCCACGGCTTGGCCCGGCATTCGGCACGTCTGGTTCTGCCCGCACCGGCACGAGCTGCCCGCTGACCCAAGCGGGCCGGCCGACCCGCGCTAATGCACGCGCTTGAGCGACACGTTTTGCGGGGGGCTGATGATGAAGGGCACCTTCTCTACTTTCACCGAGGAGGTATTGAGGCCGAAAGTACTGGCCTTCCGAGGCAATGAGCTGCTTGCTACGGGAGGCCCGCAGCCAGGCGGTGGCATGGGCGTGCCTGAAAGGGAAAGGAGGGAGGGTTGCCGTTGTAGCAGGAACGTTTGGGCCGGCCCGCGTCATGCAGCAGCGGGGGCCACGTGTGCCGCGGGGGTGCCCTCGGGCTAGCTGCCGAATGGGAACTGGGCCACGCTTTCCCAGGGCCCGTTGCGGTACGCCCACAGGTGCAGGCCAGTGCCTTCGGCTTCAAAAGGCGTAAAATCGGCTTGCAGCTGGGCGAGCAGCTGCCGGGCCGCAGCGGGCTCTACCTTGTTTTGAACGGTGACGTGCGGCTGCAGCTTTTGCTGGTCTTGCGGCGTGAGGTGGGCTGCAAACGTGTGCTGCAGCTGCCGGTGCAGCGCCCGCAGCTCGTCGTTTTCCAGCGTGAAGGCCACGCCCCGGCCCAGCGAGCGCAGGCCGGTGACTTGCAGCGGCAACGGGCGGCGGGCGCGGCTGCAGTCCCGCAGCTGCTCGCACACTTCCTCGCGCGCCAGGCCCGGCAGGTGGTGAAACAAGGTGAGGTGGGCGGCCAGGTAATTTATTTTGGGCGGAAAATGCTGGCGCCGCAGCGCGTTAAAATACGTGTGGGCCGCCTCGTCGAGGGCCAGCGTGAGGATGAGGGGAGCGGCGTCGGGAGCAAGCATGGGGCAGGGGAGGAGGTCGGGGCAGAAAGTGGCAGGATGGCAAGGAAAGAACGAGGACCCGGAACAGAACGAGTACCCCGAATTTCCAATTCGGCTCGCGTTGAACGGTCGTGCCTCCGGGCCGAATTGGAAATTCGGGGTACTCGTTTCAACGGGCGTGAAGCCGAACAATG
>DASVTG010000328.1:0-2041 GCA_036387695.1 Hymenobacter sp.
GGGTTTGGCCGGCCGCAATGTTCACGGCGTAGCCCTGGGTGCGGCGCGGGGCCAGCATAACGGCGGGGGCCGGGGCGGGCGGCACCACCCAGCCTTTGTCGAATTCCGAGTAGCTGGTGGCCGGCGAACTCGTGACGCGCAGCTGGTCGTAGGCAAACACGTTGGGGAAAGGCGTCACCAAATCGGGCCGCGCGCTGCCGTTGTAGGCTTCATTAAATACGGGCGTAAAGTTCGGCGCGCTCACGTTGGTAAATGTCCCGTTGTCAAACGGCAGGGCCAGGTGCCGGTAGCCCAAGCCTGGATTTATGGTAGGGTCCAGATAGCGCTGCAGGGTGAAAGCGCTGCTAAGCGCGCCCGCGCCCGGCGCCACCAGGGCCGTGCCGGCTGGGCCCGACAGCAGCGTAAGCGCTTGGCCGTTGGCCAGGGTGCCGCTGGTGGGCGTGAGCTTTTGGCCAATGCGCAGCGCCGCCGTCAGCGTCAGGGTGTTGGCGGCGGGCACGGCCACTTCCAGCTCGCGCACCTGAGCGGGCAGGCCCGAGCCGGTAGCTTGGTTGTCGGTGCCGGTGTAAGCATAGCCGGCGTCGGGGCTGAAGGTGCGGGTGCCGGTGTTGCGAATGGCCCCGGTGGCGCCGCTGGCCGCAATGCCGGCGGGGTCGCAGATACTCAGGGAAGCGCCGGCCTGCAGGTCAAAATCACCCGGCCCGTCCACCACGAAGCAGTTGGTGTTGAGCGCGCCCGCGGGCTGGCCGGCCACGGTACGCACCCTGAGGGTGCCGTACACGGTGATGTTGCCGGTGAGCAGGGCCGCGCCGCTGTTCACGGTGATGTCCTGGTAAGAGCCGCCCGGCACGCTGGTGGGCGTGTTGATGACCAGGCTGGGGAAGCCGGGGGCCACCACCGGCACCAGCAGCGGCCGCAGGAAAGCCCGGATGTCGCGGAAGGTCGTATCGGCGTAGGCCGCGGAGTTGGGGCTGCCGGTATTGGGGCTCTGCACCGGGTACTGCGGAATGTGGGGTGCCTGGCTGAAGCGGCGCAGCACGTTGGGCACGCCCACGGCCGTGGCACGGGGGCTCAGCAGCCCGCTGCCAAACACGTACTTGGGCGGCAGGCCCGCCCCCACCCGGCCTTTGAAGTAGGGCACGACGGCATCGGCGGTGCCGTGGGCGCTGTAGAGCGGCACGTTGCCGGCTTCGATGAGGCCGGGCGGGTCCAGGGCGCCGCTTAGGTTGAGCACGGCCAGCACGGTGCTGGGGAAATTGGGGTTGCCGCTCTGGCCCTCAATGCCGCCCAGGGCCGCGATGTTCACGTCGCTCGGCACCTCGCTGTCCCGGTCGAGGTAGCCCACTTCCAGCGCCATAAAGCCGCCGGCCGAGGCCCCGCCCACCACAATGCGCTCGGGGCTGACGCGGTAGGTGTTGGCGGTGGCCGCGTCGCGGCGGAAGAAGCGCACGGCCGCCCGCAGGTCCTGCATGCCCCGAATGGCGGCCACCGACACGTTGGTGGTATCAAACGGAAAGAAAAGCAAGCGGTAGTCGATGCTGGCCGTGACGTAGCCCAGCTGGGCAAACTGGGTGCACACGGCCGTCATGTACACGTCGCCGCGCGAGCCCCGCAGGAAGCCGCCCTCGTGGGCAAAGATGATGACCGGCCGCTCAGCCGCCACGTCGCCGGTGGGCTGGTACACGTCCATGAGCAGCGGTTGGGTAGCGCCAAAAGCGGTGACGGCCGAACCGTATACCACCCCCGACGTCACGGTCACATTGGGAAAAACAGGCCGGAAATACCGGCCGCCGGTGGTGTCAATGGGGGTTTGAGCGGCCGCAGTTTGCCACACAGAAAACAGCAACAGGCCCCAAAAAAGTAGAGTAGACTTCATTAAATTCAAACGGTAGTGATGAAGGAAATATGCGATTGTACTTGACGGAGAACCATCCGGTTAGGTTGGGCTTTGGGTTGGCCCGAATTGCGCCTGCCCGGCCCCAGCGGTGCGGCACCGAAGGTACGGCTTGCGTTATTTGCAGTCGCTTTTCACCTCCGCCAG
>DASVTG010000329.1:0-4528 GCA_036387695.1 Hymenobacter sp.
GCCGTGCCGCACCACTGGGCTGCCGGTTTCGATTGGGCTTTTGATTCGGGAGCATGGGGCAAAAAGAGGGCTAAAAACAAGCCGCCTACTTTGCAAATCGCGCCAATTCGGGTAGAGAGCTGGGCCATGACGGGCAAGGGAAAATGCCTCGGTGCTGACGGGTAGCAAGAGGGGCTGATTGCCTTGCTCAAATTACGAAATTTCCACGAATATTATTACTATTTACCCAATTCGTTTTATTGACGTGGTTAAATTGACGCAAGCAGGTTCAGGGTGTTGCGGGCGGCCAAGGTTCCGCTTCTAAACCCTAGAGCTTGGTTCGACCGTATAGCCTTTACATTATTGTCCTTCAACTCAATTCCCCAAACATGAACACGAAACCACTCCTTGCCGCACTAGCCCTGACCGTGGCCTTCGCCGCTCCCGCTTTCGCCCAGGATGGGATGAAAACCAAAAGCGACGACGAAAAAACCAAGACCAAGGCCGACGGCATGACCACCAAAACCAAGATGGCGGACGACGGCAAAATGAAGGTAAAAGGCAAGTCGGATGCCGGCGACAAAATGAAAGCCAAGACCCGCCCCCGCAAAGGCGACGCCATGAGCAGCGGCATGACCGGCACTGCCACCACGGCCGCAACCAGCACGGCCAGCACCGGCGGCGTACTGGTGGGCGGCGCCATGATGACCCCCGACAAAGACATCGTGGACAACGCCGTGGGCAGCGCCGACCACACCACGCTGGTGGCCGCCGTGAAAGCCGCCGGCTTAGTGGAAACGCTGAAAGGCGCGGGTCCCTTCACGGTGTTTGCACCGTCGAACTCGGCTTTTGACAAGCTGCCCGCGGGCACGGTGAACTCGCTGGTGACCCCGGAAATGAAGCCCACCCTCACCAAAGTGCTGACCTACCACGTCGTGCCCGGCCGCCTAACCGCCGCCGACCTCACCAACGGCCAAGTGCTGACCACGGTAGAAGGCGAGCAGCTGACCGTGATGAAAAGCGGCAGCAGCGTCATGCTGAAGGATGCCAAAGGAGGCATGGTCACCGTCACCATCCCCAACGTCATCTCCAGCAACGGCGTGACCCACGTAATCGACACCGTGCTGATGCCGGCCAAGTAGGTGAACTGGTGAGGTGGTGAACTGGTGGGTCTCGCGCTGCCGCAACCCCCTGGCGTCCTCAACCTGCTTTAATTACTGACCAGGACACCTTGCCCGAACAAAAAAGGGCCCGCTGGATAACCAGCGGGCCCTTTTTTGTTGGCTTCAAACTCACCAGTTCACCATTTTACCACCTACTCCACCATCAGGCGCCGGCCCACGGTGTTGCCGTTGGGCAGGGTGAGGCGCACGGTGTACACGCCGCCGGGCAGCGGCGGCAGCTCCAGGGTGGCCCGGCCTTTTTGCGCAGCGGGCTGTTGCCACACGGTGCGGCCGAGGGCGTCGAGCACGGTGGCGTGGGCAAAGGGCGGGCCGTCTACCCGCACGGTGCCGCGCGTGGGGTTGGGGTACAGGCCGTAGGCGGCGGCCTCCTGGGCTGGGGCCGCAGCGGTGACCACGTTGTTAGTCATGACCGGGCGCATCATCAGGGCGCCCCGGCGGACGCCGCCATCCTGGAGCGCAACGGTGTTCCAAGCGCCCACGTTGTTGCGGACCAAGAGGTAGCCCACGGGGAAGGTGCTGTTCAGGTCGAGGCCATAGTGCAAGTCGCGGCCCGGAGCCGCGGAGGGCTGGGAATAGCCTACGTAAAAAGTGCCGGTTACCCGCACCGGCTGGTCGAAGGTGATTTCGTAGTACTGGAAGCCCGCGGGCAAGGGGTTCGGAATAACCGCCGACTTGGTGGCAATGGGCTGGTCGCTGGGCTTGCCCGCGTTATCGCCCCACACGTTGATGGTAACGGGCCGGTTGGCGCGGTCCGACGCCGTGAAAACCGGGTACAGCCGCAGACTGCGCACGTAATCGGGCTGGTTCAGGTCGAAGCGGTACGCAAACGCCGCGGGCTGCCCCGTAACATAGGTTACCAACTGTATGATGTTTTCGGCGGTGCCGTCGTCGTACGCGTAGTAGTTGTTCAGCTCCACGTCCCGGAAAATCGTGTCGTTGGCCAGGGTGCGCGGGGTGGTTTCCTGCGAGCGTAACGCCAGCGTGTAGCGCAGCACTTTGGGCGTGGCCGTGGTGGACAGGGCCTGGGTACTGGCCGGGCTGGTGATAGGCGTCTGGCGCGGGAAGGACCGAATGGATTGGTTGGTGAGCACCCAGGAACCCACCACGGGGCCCGCGGGCGCCGTACGCACCGAATACTGCACGTCAACGAGCAGCGGAATGGAGCCGCTCAGGTTGGTGAGGTTCACGCCCAGGTTGGGGGTTAGCTCGGCGCTGGGCGAGCTGGCGGCGTTGAACTGCCACACCGGCATGGCGGCGTACTTCAGCAAGGGGCTGCGCAGGCCCCCCGAGGGGATGTCGCCGGTCAGGCCCGCGCCGGTCGCCACGTCGTTGAAGGTAGTGTCGGCCAGCGCGCGGGTCCGGCCGCGGTCAAGCAGCACGTAGTCCACGCTCCAGTTGTCGCTGTTGTCGCTGGTGTTGCCGCTGGCCACGAACATGAACTGGAAGTCGCCGTGCAGGTATTTGGGGTCGTTGAGGGCGACCACTTGCTGGCGAAACGGCGTGCGCACGCGCTGGCTCACGTAAAACCACACCCGCTCCCAAACACCGGTAGAGGTTTTTGCATACAGTTCCAACCGCACGGGCGTGGTGCCGCTGTTGCCGTTGAGGCCGCTGCCCACAATGCTGCCCGCCTGCCAGGCAAAGCTGAGGTACACCTGGTCGTTCACGCCCAAGCCGCTCAGGTTGATGGGCTGGGAGGTCAGCGAGTCGATGTTGCCGTAGAAATTGGCGACGAGGTTGCTGTAGCTCTGGCCGTTGGCTTTCAGGCCGTCGAGGGTGGCCGCGCCGCGCGTGAGCGGGTACACGGCCAGCCGGTTGCTGACGAATGCGCCCCCCGAAGGCCGCCAATTCGCGGCCTTTGGAGCTCCTTCGAGGGGCGAAGTAAAGTCGTCGAAAAAAGGCAACTCCAAGGCCGTGGTACGCCGCAGGGCCTTGCTTTGGAACGGCGCCGGGGCAAACACTGCCCGGGCGGGGTCGGCTGGCAACGGGCGGGTCGGCACAATTACCTGGGCCGACGCCGACCCGGCCAATAGCAGCAGCGCCGGCAACAGCCAGCGGCAAGGGGTGCGGAAGGGTATGGTCATAGAAGGGGCTGTGGAAACCTGGAGCAATTTCAACGACGGTTCGGAAGCAGTTAAAAGGTGAGGGTTAAAAGTTGAAAAGCACACGCTCACAGTTTAACGCATCCTTTTTAACTCCTAACTCTCACCTTTTAGCTGCTCTGCCCAGAACGTTAAACAGCTCTAACGACTGCGGCCGATGAAAAAGTGCGCGTTTGGCGCTCCCGCCTTATTTAGCCACCCAGATGTCGACCAGCTGGCCCATGCGGATGGTGGCGTCGGGGCCAGCCACGGGGCGCTGGCGCACCACGGTGCCGGCCGTTTGGCCTTCCTCGGCCGGCAGCTCAAACACTTCGCCCTTTTGCAGGCCTTGGCCCACGAGTAGGGTAATGGCTTCGTCCTCGGGCATGTTCACCAGGTTGGGCACGGCAAAGGTTTGGTTGCCCTGGCCGTCGCCCACCACCAGGTCCACCTTGGTGCCTTTGGCAATGGGCGCCCCGGGCGCAATCTCCTTGCCGTTGACGAGCTGCTTGAGCACGGCGTTCTGGGCCAGGTCGGGCACCAGCTGAATCTGGCCCACGCCCAGGTCGTAGCTCTGCAGAATGAGCTGGGCATTCTTCATGGAGCCGTCGGTGAGCTTGGGCATCTTAATCATCGGCGGGTTTTTCATTTCCACCTGCAGGTAGATTTTGCGGCCTTCCTTCACCTTCTCGCCCGGGGCGGGGTCCTGGTGCAGCACCTGGAACGGGGCGGGCTTGGGGTAGCTGCTGGTGTAGGTGGAGTCGTCGATGAAGTAGTTCAGGTTGCGCTCCTCGAGGTATTTCTCCACCTCGGCCACGTTCATGCCCGTCACTTTCGGCACCGTGATGGTTTCGCCGTGGTGCGTGCTCATGGGCAGGTACACGTAGAAAAAGCCCAGCACGAGCAGCAGGCCAGCCACCCCAATAAGGACCAGGTGCTTGACAACGTCGAGGGGGGAATTAGCAGAAAAGAAAGACATTGGGTAACGTAACGGGTAAAACGTATTCAAATCCAAAGAACGTCATGCTGAGCTTGTCGAAGCATCTCTACTGCGAAGAGTAATCATTTACTACTGCGGTAGAGATGCTTCGACAAGCTCAGCATGACGTTCTTTTTTTCAATTGGCGGGCACGGCCTTGGCCACCCGCGCCTTGCCAAATTCCAGAATCCGGTCGATAAACTCGTAGGGCGTGTAGCCGGCCAGGGCCGTCTGGTGGAAAATGCAGGTGGCGGGCGTCATGCCGGGCAAAGAGTTGACTTCGATGATGAGCACCTCCACCTCGC
>DASVTG010000330.1:0-2769 GCA_036387695.1 Hymenobacter sp.
GCATCGTTCTGGGACGCGGACTACAAAGTCCGCGCTACTGAAAACGGCCGTAGTTGCGCGGTAGAGACGCTTCGACCAGCTCAGCATGACCGTTTTTTGGGCTTCCCATCCATGTGGGCTAGCTCAGAAAGGTTTGCAGCAGCAGGTACACGTTCAGCGCGATGATGACGGCGGACACGGACCACGCCAGCCACTTCACCACCGGGTTGTTCACAAACACGCCCATTTTGGCTTTGCTGCTCGTGAAAAGCACCAGCGGCACCACCGCGAAGCTGAGCTGCATGGACAGAATTACCTGGCTGAGCACCAGCAGCTGGCCGGTGCCTTTTTCGCCGTAAAGCAGCGTCACGACCAGGGCCGGCACCACGGCCACAAGCCGCGTAATCAGGCGCCGCGCCCAGGGCTTAATCTTCCAATCGAGGAAGCCTTCCATCACAATCTGGCCGGCCAGGGTGCCGGTGAGGGTGGAATTCTGGCCGGAAGCCAGCAGGGCAATGGCAAACAGCGCGCTGGCAGCTCCGGCGCCGAGCACGGGCGTGAGCAGCTTGTGGGCGTCGGCAATGTCGGCCACGTGCTCGTAGCCCTTGCCGTGGAAAGAGGCCGCGGCTGTCACGAGGATGGCGGCATTCACGAAAAACGCCAGGAACAGCGCCACGGTCGAGTCGATGGTGGCGAACTTGATGGCCATGCGCTTGCCGGGCTCGGTTTGCTCAATCTGGCGGGTTTGCACGATGCTGGAGTGCAGGTACAGGTTGTGGGGCATGACGGTGGCGCCCAGGATGCCGATGGCCACGTAGAGCATGCCCGGCGTGGTCACCACCTGGCGCTGCGGCACGAGGCCGTGGGCCAGGGCCACCCAGTCGGGCCGCGACACAATGATTTCGTACACGAAGCAGCCAAAAATCAAGACGGTGAGTCCTGCCACGAGGCTTTCCACGATGCGGAAGCCTTTGTTCTGGAAGTAGAGCACCACCAGCACATCCAGCGTGGTGAGCACCACGCCCCAGGCCAGCGGCAAGCCAAACAGCAAGTTGAGGGCAATGGCCGAGCCGATGACTTCGGCGAGGTCGCAGGCCGCAATGGCTACTTCGCACAAAAACCAGAGCATCAGGCTTATGGGCCGCGAGTAATGGTCGCGGCAGGCCTGGGCAAGGTCGCGCCCGGTGACTATGCCCAGCTTGGCGGCCAAGTGCTGGAGCAGCATGGCAAACAAGTTGGAAATGAGCACCACGGACAGCAGCGTGTAGCCGAAGCGGGAGCCGCCGGCCAGGTCGGTGGCCCAGTTGCCGGGGTCCATGTAGCCCACGGCCACCATCAGGCCGGGGCCCCAGAAAGCCATCAGCTTGCGCCAGAACGAGGCATCGGCGCCCGGTACGCGGATGCTGGCGTACACTTCGCTCAGGGAATTGGCGCGCCGGGCGTGCCGCCAACCGGTATCGGGGGCGGGCAGTTTGGGTTCGGTAAGCGTAGAAGGAGGCACGTTGGTAGCTTGGTTCAAAGCAAATATACTCAATTTTTAGGGAAGCCTAAAAATATTTTTCGACTGACTTAAATACTTCGATTCCAAAAAAAGGTTGCGCTGGCGGGCCACGTTTTTCGCCCGCCCGCTTCCTGGAATGGTCTACTGATTTGGAGCGGTTTGCGTTGGCAAAAAGAATTGCTTCGGGTACGCTCCCCGTTCGTGCCCGACCTTTGCGTGGAAATTCGCTTTGCATGACTCCCTCCCAAACCAAGCGCCGCCTCGGCCTGCTCTCCCTTGTGGTGAGCGTGGGGCTGGTGGCCATCAAGTTTTACGCCTACCACCTCACCCGTTCCCAAGCCGTCCTCACCGACGCGCTCGAAAGCATCATCAACGTGTTCACCAGCGGGTTTGCGCTCTACAGCCTGCACCTGGCGAGCCTGCCCAAAGACGAAAACCATCCGTACGGCCACGGCAAAATCGAAAACCTGTCCCTTGGTTTTGAAGGGGGGCTGATTTTCATTGCCGGCGCCTTCATCTTTTACAGCGCCACGCTGGGGTTCATTCACCCGCACCCGGTGGCGCGGCCCGACTGGGGCATCCTGCTGCTGGCCAGCACCGCGGTGGTCAACCTGGGGGTGGGCTTGCTGCTGGTGCGCACCGGCAAACAGCTGAAGTCGGTGGCGCTGGTGGGCGACGGGCAGCACCTCTACATCGACGCGCTCACGTCCATCGTGTCCTCGGTGGCCTTGGTGCTGGTGGCGGCCACGGGCGTGGTGCGCTTCGACTCGGGCGCGGCGCTGCTGTTGGGAGGCTTCATTTTGGTGAACGGGTGGCGCATGCTGCGGCGCTCGGTGTCGGGCCTGATGGACGAAACCGACACGGCCATCGTGACCGAAGTAATTTCTGAGCTCCAGGCCCAGCGCCGCGCCCCCTGGATTGACGTGCACAACCTGCGCGTGCAGCGCTACGGCGCCAACCTGCACATCGACTGCCACATGCAGATGCCCTACTACTTCACCCTGGAGGAAGTGCATTCGCAGCTATTCGACATCGAAGAGCTTATCCGCGAGCGTTTTGCGGTGGAAGTGGAAATGTTTGTGCACGCCGACCCGTGCACATTTGCGGCCTGCTCGCTGTGCCTCATGGCCGACTGCCCCGTGCGGCAGCACCCCTTCGAGCACGAAGTACCCTGGGACCTGCACAACGCCGTGCGCAACGAGCGGCACCGCTTGTAGGTGGTGAAATGGTGAGGTGTGAGGTGGTGAGTTTGATGTTCTGCTGGGGCCAATGGCGCCGTTTGCGCAGAC
>DASVTG010000331.1:0-4445 GCA_036387695.1 Hymenobacter sp.
CGCGGAAGTTGTGGTAGCGCGAGCCCTCCACCAGCTCCTCGTCGGTGATGCCGGTTTTCTGCTTGAGGGCGCGCAGGGTTTCGGCGGGCATTTCGGGGTCGTAGAGCAGGCGGGCCGGGAAGCCGGTGGTGCGCTTGGCCAAGCTGCTGCGGATTTTCTCCATCAGGTCGCCCGAAACCTCTTCTTCAATGTCGAGCTCGGCGTCGCGCGAGAGCTTGATGGCGTTCACGGCCACCCGCTCGTAGCCGGGGAAAAGCTCGGCGGCCCCCACCCGGATGACGTCGTCCAGAAACAACACGTAGCGCTCGCCGCCCTCGTCGGGCAGGCGCACGAAGCGGCTGCCGTGGCGCTTGGTGGGCAGCTCCATGGCCAGCACCCGCTCGGCATCGGCCTTGGTTTTTCCCTTGGCCTTGTGGGGCTGGCTGAGAAAAAAGGTGAGGTAAACGGCCTGGTCCTTCAGGAACAGGTGGTGCAAGGTTTCATCCAGCGCCACGGGCGAAAGCAAGTCGCGGACGTGGTCGCGGAAGTACTGAGCCACCCAGGTTCGCTGCGCCTCGGTGAGCTCGGCTTCGTTCACCAGGTGAATGCGCTGGGCGTTGAGCGCGGGCAAGAGCTGCTCCCGGAACGTGACGCCGAATTCCTCCTGCTGCCGGGCCACCTCGGCCAGCACCTCGCGCAGCTGGCGCTTGGGGCGCTCGGTGAGCTTGGCGCGGGTTTTTTTCTTGAGCTTCACCAGCCGCCGCAGCGTGGCCACCCGCACCTTGAAAAACTCGTCGAGGTTGCTGCTGAAAATGGCCATGAACTTGAGGCGCTCCAGCAGCGGCACGGTGGGGCTCTGGGCCTCTTGCAGCACGCGGGCGTTGAAGCGGAGCCAGCTCAGGTCGCGGGAAAGGGTTTCCAAGGGGAGTTAAAAGTTAAAAGTGAAGCGCCAAAGCCGTTCGGCCTTGCACAGAACCGGTTTCCTGCTCGCTTTGCCGACTTGTACGACAAGGCAGGCAAATGGACTACTCCCGAAGTTTTAACTCTTCACTTTTAACTTTTACCTAATGTTCAGCCGGCGTTCCGGGGGTAGTCGTAGAAGTAGAACTCGGCGTTGGCCTTGCTCACGTCCTCCCACCGGTCGCAGTCGAAATGCAGGCACACCACGGCGGCCGTGGGCATTTCGTTGAAGGACGTGGGCGACAGCTGGTTGGCCGTGTCGGTGATGACGGGATTGTGGCCCACGAGCAGCGCCGAGCCCGCCGAATTGGGCAGGCGGCGGATGATGGCCAGGAACCCGTCCACCTCGGCGCCGTACAGGCCGGGCTCGACCACGATTTTCTCGTGCGGGTAGTGCATTTCGCGGGCCACCAGCACGGCGGTGCTCATGGCGCGCACGGCCGGCGAGCTCACCACGAGGTCGGGGCAAATGCGGCGCTTGGCCAAGGCTTGGCCCATGGCGGGGGCGTCGTCGCGGCCGCGGTCGTTCAGCGGACGTTCCTGGTCGCTCAGCTCATCAAAGCTCCAGCTGGATTTGGCGTGGCGAAGAAGGTACAGGGTTTTCATAGGGCGAAGCTAACGGCGTTTTGCTTATCCTGGGTGTTAGGAAAAGGTTATATGGGCCCTGGGGGTGGCCCGCTGAAGCCGCAAACCACCGGCCACCTCACCCCTCCGGCGCCGACCGCGACGGGAAATGCTGGCGCAACAGCCACCCTCCCAGCACGAACACCGCCGCGGCCGGCCCCAGCGTAACCCACCAGAAGTAAGCAGCCGGGAAGAAGCGGTAGGTGCTTTCCACCACCAGCGCCGCATACAGGCCCGTAACCGAAACGCCCATGCCCAGGTAATGCCACCGGCGCCACGCGGGCACCACTTTTCGGCACACGGCCGCGCCCGTGCCCACGGTCAGGGCCGCGCCGCTGGCCACGGCGCCCCAATGCACCACCCCAAACCGGCCGAACAGGTAATACATGCGAAAGGCGGTGAGCAGCACCACGCCCATGCTGCCCACGTACAGCCACCCGCTGCGCCGGTGGCGCGGGGTGCTTTTGGGCGTGGCCAGTATGTGGGTTCCGGCCACCAAAGCCACCAGCACGGCCAGCAGGTGGATGCCGCTAACGGACGAATGAAGCATAGTTGGAACACTGCCAAAGCGGACGAGCATTCTTCGCCCCTGGCTCCTCACGGCCAGCCACCAACCAGGAACCGGTTTGCCGCCAGCCGCACGCAGTGAATGCCGAATAAACAGCACCGCCACGGTTTGGGTTACGACTTGCCCAGCGCAGCACCCCGTCACAAGAATTGAAGAAATTTTCGGCCCGCGCCCTGGCCCACTGCGAAAGCAAACGGGCTGTGCGTTTTTCCTGCAAAGCCGGTGCAAAGCTTGCAAGCCCAGCGGCACGGGCCGTGGCGCCGCAATTTCACCAAATCAGTGAAACCGGCCGGGTGAAATTACGCCGGGTTGTCGGCGTCGCCCATCTTGCCGCCGTCGTTGGCCGCGCTGGAAGCAGCGCCCCCGGTGGCGTAGTCCGACTTGTCGGCGGTGGTGTTTTTGGTTTGGTTCTTCCGCTCCGTGTCCGGGCCGCCACCCGTGTTGTTGGACTCGGCGTTGGGTTCGTCGCCGCGGTGGCTGCTGCCGCGGGAGTTGTCGGCGGCGGGGGCTTGGTTGTTGGCGTCCTGGGTATCGTTGCCGTGGTTGCCGCCGTGGTGGCCGGCATTGCCGCCCGGGTTGGGCGTGGTCAGGGGGCTGGCGCCCTGCTGCTGGCCGGCCAGGCCGTGGGCGTTTTCGGGGCGGGCCTCGTTGGTGCCGTCGTTGGCAACATCGGCTTGGGTGCGGCGGTGTTCGTTCTGGCTCATGAGCGGGATGGGCAGGTTTGGTGTGGAAAAGGAATGAAAGTATACGGGCCGCTGTGGTCCCGGTTCCCGCGCTGGGGCTATGGCCATGCCTCCTAACTCATTGCTTTGCTGCGCTTCAGCTTACTTTGTTTATTGGATGAGCCCAAGCAGCGCCACCCGCCAGATTTCCTCCGGACAACCGGGGCGTCTATCTTGGCTGGCCATGCTCTCCACCTACCTCCGCCGCTTCCAGAAACTACGCGTGGCCACCAGCCGCCAGCACGGCGAAGCGCCCTACAAGCCCGCCCTGCTCCTGGCCGTGCTCGAAGGCATCGCCGACGGCTCCATCCAAGGCAACCGCCTTGAAATCACGCCCGAGCTCATCGCGGCCTTCAAAGCCATTTGCACCGACCTCGGCACCTCGCCCCTGTTCACGGCCGCCAACTTCGCCCTCCCCTTCTACCACCTGCGCTCCGACGGCTTCTGGCACCTGCACACCTGGCCCGGCCTCGAAATCCTGCTTACCACTTCCAACTCGGTTCGCAGCTTCCGCCACCTGCGCGACGTGGTAGCCTACGCCGCCCTCGACGCCGACTTATGGCTGTTGCTGCAAGTGCCGGCCCACCGCGCCGCCCTGCGCCAGGCCCTGCTCACGCGCTACTTCCCCCAAACCCAAGGCCGCTACCGCCCTCGCGCCGGCCAGGACGCCCTCGGCACCATCCGCCGCCAAATGCTGGAAGAGCCCGCCGCCCTATACCGCACCCACCTTCGCCCCGCCGACGAGCTGGACCAAACCGTGCGCAGCAGCCTGTTCAAGCGCGTGGTGCTCGAAGCCTACGACCACACCTGCGCCGTGTCGGGACTGAAGCTGCTCAGCACCCGCAGCAGCCCCGTGCCGCTGCTCGACGCCTGCCACATCGTGCCTTAGGCCGTGAGCCACGACGACACCCTGCCCAACGGCGTGGCCCTGTGCCCCAACCTGCACCGCGCCTTCGACCGCCACCTGTTCTGGATTGACGCCGATTACCGGGTGCGCGTGGCCGCAGGCTTCGGCGAACTCAGCGGCGGCGATTACGGTGTGCGCCGCTTCGAGGGGCAGGAACTGCGGCTGCCCCAGCGACCGGAGTGGTGGCCTGGGCGGGAAAATCTGGCGGCGCAGCGGAACCCCGTTGCATAAGTTCGGCAAGCAGCTCAGCCGGCTTGGGTTCGGGTGAGGCCACTGCGTTTTTCTTCGCCTGACGGGGTACCTTGGGGCAATGAACCCAACTCAAACCGACTATCATCAGCTGCTAACCGCCGTGAAGTTGCGCGTGCGCGAAGCCCAGTACCGCGCCCTGCAACAAGTAAACCAACAGCAAATGCAGCTGTACTGGGACCTGGGCCAACTCATTGCCGAGCGGCAGCAGCACGATGGCTGGGGCAAAAGCGTGGTGGAAAACCTGGCGCGAGACCTGCAAACGGAGTTTGTCGGCATGAGCGGGTTCTCAGCGTCCAATCTCTGGAGGATGAGAACATTTTTTCTCGAATACTCGCCAGATGAATTTCTCGCACAAGCTGTGCGAGAAATTCCCTGGGGTCAAAACATACTCATTCTGGAGAAGTGTAAAACACTGGCTGAACGCCTGTTTTAC
>DASVTG010000332.1:0-8524 GCA_036387695.1 Hymenobacter sp.
CGACCTACGCAAGGGCAACATCCTGGTGCCGCTGCTCCTCACGCCGCTGCCGGCCGGTGCCTTCCAGCGCTACATGAAAAGCCTGGGCCGCCTGGGCGGGCAGAACAAGGTGCCCCGCCTGGGGAACGACCGGCAGGTGGCGGAAGGGTTAACCGCAGCGGGATAGAAATTCGTAACTTTAGCCATGCTCCGTCTCGATAAAACCGTTTCCCGCAAAACCACTTTGCACGCCGACCATGATGCGGAAGACCGTGCCCGTTGGCAAACGATGACGGTCAATGAAAAGCAGGAAGTTCTAGCGTATCTGCGGCAACAGGCTAGGTGCCTACATGCGCTTCGTGAAGTAGGGCGCCAACAGGACCGCAGCAGAAACACTGCTGATTTGGCGAATGGCGAAACGCCAAATTGAATGCGCATTGCCTTTGACCTCGACAACACGCTTATCCGGTGTGGCCATGATTTTCCCTTGGAGCAGCCCCAACGCCGCGTTTGGGCGAGGCTGTTAGGCAGCGAGCAACTGCGTCGAGGAATCAAGGACCTGGCCGATTGTTATCACCAACACGGTTGGGAAGTGTGGGTGTACACGACTTCCTACCGCGGCGCTTGGCGCATTCGCCGGCTGTTCTGGCTGCACGGCATTCGCCTGGACGGCGTGGTGAACCAGCAGCGCCACGACCGCGAAGTTCGGGCCCGCTGCACCAAACACCCGCCTAGCTTTGGCATTGATTTATTGGTTGACGATTCCGCAGGCGTGCGCATCGAAGGCGAGCGGCATGGTTTTCGGGTCTTGGTGGTGGCACCCGGCGATGTGCAATGGACCGAGAAGGTGCAGGCCGTACTTAGGTAATCAGAACTGACCACTGACCTATGAAAAGAAACAAAATTATTTTCACTGCCAACGTTGATTTAAACGGGGGCTGCACATTTGATATCAACATAATCAGACCCGATGTGAGGACGCATACCTGCTTTTATGGCGATACCGATACACTTGCTGAGTTTGGGAAAAAACTCATGGGCTTTCCAAAAGACGCGACCGAAACGGTTTGTTTTGAGGCAGGCTATGCCGAACATCCTTCCGTATCCGGCTACTTGCGGATAGAGGCCTACTGCGCTTCTCCGGTTGGCCATACGGCCTTGCGAATAATTGCCGAAAACGACAAAGAACGGCCCGCTCATCATCGGTTTGATTTCTCAATTGTCTCGGAGGCCGCCTCCATAAACCGATTGGGCGCGCTGCTAGCAAGCTGGGATGTCAGCAACACGCCGCAAATTTTATGGAAAGCCGAAACGAGATGACCAAGTCCGCCCTCCACGCCGCCTGCCAAGCCTTCATTCAACAGCGCATCGAGGCGGCCCGCACCGCCATGCAGGCGGCGCAGGAGTCCTCCAGCTCCGAAACCAAAAGCAGCGCCGGCGACAAATATGAAACCGGCCGCGAAATGGCCAACGCCGAACGCGACCGCAACGCCGCCCACATGCAGCAGGCCCAGCAGCTGCAGGCCGAGTTGGCCCGCATCAACCCCGAAGCCGCTTGCGACACGGCACGGCCGGGCGCGTTGGTGACTACCAGCATGGGCCGGTTTTACCTGAGCATCAGCGCGGGCAAGCTGGCAGTGGACGGGGCGGAGGTATTTGCTGTATCCGCGGCGGCGCCGGTGGCGGTGGCGCTGAAAGGGCTGCGGGCCGGCGAGCAGACCGTTTTCAACGGGAAGCCGGTGCGGGTGCTGGCGGTGGAGTAGGAAGGCCAAGGGCTAGCGCGCGTTCCATTCGGCTTGCAGGGCTGGCATCCGGCTTGTGCCTTCGGTCAGCCAGTGCATGGCCGATTCCGCATCGGAAAAATAGTGCGATTCAAACCGGATGGCCGGTTGCACCAAGTCGTGCAGCGCGTCGATGGCCAGTTGGTTGTGAATCTGGCTGCTGTCGATGGCCAATACCAAGTGTTGGAGGGGCAGCTGCACGATGCCGGGCATCCAGTAAGTGCCCAGCCACAGCTCGTCGGCCACCGAAATGTTCGGCACGCTGTTCATGTCGAGCAGCAAGCAGCGCACCGCCACCTGCTGGGCCAACTTCAACAACTGCTCGGCGCTGACGCGGAGCGTGCCGGTGCCGTCGTCGGAAACCCACTCCAGGCGCAGCAGGCCCAGCACTTCGTCGTGCTGCAGTCGGAAATCAGGAATGTTGGTAATTATCAACGTCTATGGTTGCACTTGCTGCCTCAGTGGCCGTGGCGGCTTTCGGTGATGCAGGCAACAGCGGGTGCCCGGAGGTTCTCGGCTTTACTTCCACTCCCCGCCGTCAGCGGGCTTGTCGCCGTCGGGCCTGAGGAGGCGGAATTCTACCCGGCGGTTCACCTTGGCGTCGGCGTCGGTGGTTTCGTCTTTCAGGGGCCGGGTCGAGCCGTAGCCCACGGTTTCGATGCGGTTGGGCTGGAGCTTGCCCTTGCGCTCGATGTAGCGCCGGATTTCCTCGGCGCGGTCCTGCGAGAGCTGCTCGTTCACTTCCGGGTCGCCGCTGGTGTCAGTGTGGCCCGAAATGTTGAGGCGAAACGTGGGGTGGTCGACCAAAAACACGGCCATGCGGTCCAGCGTGGGGTGCATGGAGGCCAGAATGGCCGACTTGCCTTGCTCAAACTCGATGTTTTTGAAAATCAACGGCAGCTTGTAGTTGATGCTGTTCGTGAGCAGGGTCATCACCGTGTCGCCTTTCAAGGCAAATTGCTTTTCCACGCTGAAAAACTCCGGGCTCTGAATCAGCATGGCGTAGTGTGAGCCTTCAATCAACTCGAAATCAAACGTGCCGTCGGGCCGGATGAATTTGCTGGCGACTTCAATGCCGTTGTCCGTGTCGATGATGCTCACAATGCCCTTGAGCGGCTTGCTGGAGACCGAATCGATGAGCGTGCCTTCTACGCGGGTGGTGGCCAGCGGCTGGGCCTCCATGGGCAGCGGGAAGGAATACAGGTCCAGGTTGTTCAGCTCCTGGGCTTCGGAGCGGGCATAATACAGGTTTTTGCTTTGGGCGTCGATGGTGAAGTAGTACTCCGACCCCTTGCCGTTCACGAGCGGGCCAATGTTGCGCGGTTCCTGCCAGCGGCCGGCCACTTTATAGGTTTTGTAGATGTCGAAGTCCCCAAAGTTCAGCAGCTGCCCCCGCGAGCTGAAGTACAGCACGTGGTACAGCGGATGGTAAAAAGGGCTCACTTCGCTTTCGCGGGTGTTCACCACCGGCCCCGCGTTTTCAGCGGGGCTCCACTGCCCGTTTTTCAGCTTGTGCGTGAAGTAGATGTCGGACAGCCCAAAACCGCCCAGGCGGTCGGAAGCGAAGTAGAGCGTGTCTTCGTTTTGCGAAAGGGTGGGTTGCGAGTCCCAAGCCGGCGAGTTTACGGCCGTGCCCAGGCTTTTGGGCGTGCCCCACTTGCCGTCTTTGCCCTTGGTGGCCGTGAACAAGTCGCAGTTGCCGTGGCAGGTAGCGCACTCGCAACGGGCAAAGTAAATGGTGCGCCCGTCCTTGCTCAAGCAGGCCGAGCCCTCGTTGTTGGGCGAGTTGATGGGCTTGGGCAGGGGCTCGGCGTCGGACCAGCTTACGCCTTCCCGGCGCGACACGTACAGGTCCTCGTCCACCACGCCGGTCAGGCCGCGGCGCTTGCGCTTGCTGCTGAACAGCAGCAGCGAGTCGTTGCCGGCCAGCGCCGGGCCGTAGTCGGGCGCCTTGCTGTTGATGGCGTCGCCCATGCTCATGTCCACGCCGCGGGGCGGGTGGAAGGTGTTGAGGTTTTTGCGGTACTCCACCAGGTCGTAATACGTTTTCAGCGGCACGTACAGGTCCTGGTTTTTCTTCTCCAGCGAGTCGTAGTAGAGCTGCACCCTGGTAATGTCGGTGCGGTGGTGCTTGAGGGCAAGGCGGTAATAGGCCGTGGCTTTTACCCGCTGGCTGTCGCGTTCCAGCAATTGGCCCAGGCGCCAGAGCATGTCGGTGTTCTTGGCAAAATTGGTGGGGCCGAAGTGGGCCACGTAGTCTTCCAGCAGCAGCCGCGCCTGATGAAGCTGGCCGCGTTTTTCGGCCTTGGCAATGGCGCGCAGGGCCTTCTTGTTTTCGTAAAGCGAATACTTGTTGATGTTAACAAAGTCCGGGGTGCCGTCGGGCCGAAGCTGCAGCTTGCGGCTGGTGCGGCTGTTGAGGCCGCGCATGCGGTAAGAGGCCGGCGCTGCGGCAGGCTTGCGGGTTGGGTCCGTAGTGGCTGCCGGCTTTTTGGCGGCCCGGGCCGGGGCTGCGGAAGCCCCGCCGCTGGTGGTGTCGGCCGAGGGCGACGCGGCGGCCGGAATGCGTTTGGGCGGGCGGCGCTGGGCTTGCGCACGCGGTGCGGGGGCCATTCCCAGCAATACGAGCAGGAAAAGAAATTGGCACCGACGCAATAAAAGAGGCATTGGTAGAGATACTAAAATAATAAGTTGCGCAAGTTGCCAACAATTTAGGGATTTACGATGCCCCGTGCCGTTAAGCGCTACCGGTGAGTGCGACGCTTTGGCGGCCTGGGCCTGCTGGCACGGCCCTTGAAGACCAAACGCGCCGGGAAAGCGTACCTTGTACCTCCCGTTTCCCCAAGGCATCGGGCTGCCAATCTGGCACCCGCCGCCATTGCTCTGGCTTTACTCTCCCTCATGCGTTCAGCATCCGTTCTTTCTTCCGTTGCGTCTCCGGTTCGGGCGCGCCACGAATCCAACTCTCAATCCGAAGCCATCGCCATCATGGCCGCCGACCCCGACCACCTGCTGCGCGGCGATGATGCGCCGCCCACGCTGCCGCTGCTGCCCGTGCGCAACACCGTCCTGTTTCCCGGGGTGGTGCTGCCGGTCACGGTCACCCGCAAGAAGAGCATTAAGCTGGTGCGCAAGGCCTATGCCGCCGATAAGCTGCTCGGCGTGGTGGCCCAGCAAAACCCCGATGCCGACGAGCCTTCCACCGACGAATTGCACCCCGTGGGCACCCTGGCCCGCATCCTCAAGCTGCTGGAACAGCCCGATGGCCAGGTTACCATCATTTTGCAAGGCCAGGTGCGCTTCACCATCGAAGAGCAGCTGACCTTCACGCCGCAGCTGACGGCAAGGGTTAGCTACTTCGCCGAGGTCGCGCTGAACCCGGACATTCCCGGGGAGTTCGGCTTGCTGCAAGCCTTGCGCGAGGCGGCGACCAAAGTACTGGAACTCACGCCCGAGATTCCGATGGAGGCGCGGGCCATGCTCGACGGCATTCAGTCGCCGGCTTTCCTCACGCATTTCCTGTCTTCCAACGTGCAGCTCGACCTGCCCGCCAAGCAGAAACTGCTCGAGCTGGCCGACCCCGAGCAGCAGGCGCGCCAGCTGCTGGAGGCCCTGCTCAGCCAGGCCGAGCTGCTGGAAATCAAGCAGGACATTCGCTCGAAAACCCACACCGGCATCGATGCGCAGCAGCGCGAGTACTTCCTGCGGCAGCAGCTGAAAACCTTGCAGGACGAGTTGGGCCAGGAAGGCCCCGACGAGGACGTGAGCCGCCTGCGGGCCCGCGCCGAAACCAAGAAATGGCCCGAGTCGGTGGCCCTCCACTTCAAAAAAGAGTTGGAGAAGCTGGCCCGCACCAACCCCATGGCGCCCGATTATTCGGTGAGCATCAACTACGTGGAGTTTTTGCTCGACTTGCCTTGGGGCGAGTTCACCAAGGACAAATTCAACCTCAAGCAAACCAAAAAAATCCTCGACGCCGACCATTTTGGTTTGGAGAAGGTGAAGGAGCGGATTCTGGAGTACATCGCCGTGCTCAAGCTGAAACAGGATTTGAAGGCCCCCATTTTGTGCCTGTACGGCCCTCCCGGCGTGGGCAAAACTTCGCTGGGCCGCAGCATTGCCGCGGCCATGGGCCGCAAATACGTGCGCATGAGCCTGGGCGGGGTGCGCGACGAAGCCGAAATCCGCGGCCATCGCAAAACCTACGTGGGTGCCATGCCCGGGCGAATCATCTCGCAGATTAAAAAGGCCGGCGCTTCCAATCCCGTCATCATTCTCGACGAAATTGATAAGGTGAGCAGCGACTTCCGCGGCGACCCCAGCTCGGCCCTGCTCGAAGTGTTGGACCCGGAGCAAAACGCCACCTTCACCGACAATTATTTGGAAGTGGAATACGACCTGAGCAAGGTCCTGTTCATTGCCACCGCCAACTCGCTCGACACCATTCAGCCCGCGCTGCGCGACCGGATGGAAATCATTGACCTGACCGGCTACACGCAGGAAGAGAAGGTGCAAATTGCCCGCAAGCACCTTTGGCCCAAGCAGCTAAAAGAGCACGGCTTGGGCGAGAACGAAGTAAAAATTACCGATGCGGCCCTGCACCGCGTGGCCGACGACTACACCCGCGAATCGGGCGTGCGCGGCCTGGAGCGCAAGCTGGCGGCCGTGACGCGCAACCTGGCTCGCCGCAAGGCCGGCAAAGAAGCGCTGCCGGCGGTGATGGAACCGGCCGAAATTCGTAAAATCCTCGGCTCGGCCATTTTTGACCGCGACCAGTACCAGGACAACGACACCGCCGGCGTGGTGACGGGCCTGGCCTGGACCAGCGTGGGCGGCGACATTCTCTTCGTGGAAAGCCTGCTGAGTCGCGGCCGCGGCAAGCTCACGCTCTCGGGCCAGTTGGGTGACGTGATGAAGGAGTCGGCCATCACGGCGCTGTCTTACCTGCGCAGCCGGGCTGATGAAATCGGCATCGATTACCGCCTGTTTGAGCAGTACGACCTGCACATTCACTTCCCCGAAGGCGCCGTGCCCAAAGACGGGCCCAGCGCGGGCATTGCCATCTTCACCAGCATGGCGTCGGCGTTTACGCAGCGCCGCGTCCGGCCGCGCTTGGCCATGACCGGCGAAATCACCCTGCGTGGCAAGGTTTTGCCGGTGGGCGGCATCAAGGAAAAGCTGCTGGCCGCGCGCCGCGCCGGCATGAAGGACATTATTCTGTGCCCCAAAAACCGCAAGGACATCGAAGAAATCCAGGAGGACTACCTCAAAGGGCTGACCATTCACTACGCCGACCGCGTGGACGACGTGCTGCGCGTGGCCCTGCTCGACGAGCTGGTGCCGCACCCGCAGAAGCTGCCCGTGCGCGACGAGCCTGTGCCGGCCGCGGGGCCCAGCGTGGAGGTGCAGTAGCACGGTATCTTGCAACAGAACGGTCCTGCTGAGCTTGGCGAAGCATCTCTACTGCAATGGTAAATGATTACTTGCGCGGTAGACATGCTTCGCCAAGCTCAGCAGGACCGTTCTTTTTCGCTCTGGTACAAAAAGCAAGTTGGAAACACTTTCAAAACCTGCGGGGCGTTAAGGCCCCAGCAAGCTGTCTTTCTCCCTTAACTTAGACCAATGAAGCACTTTTCCGCGCGCCGGGTTATTGGGATTTTTACGGTATTGGGGCTGCTGGGAACGAGGCCCGTTGTGGCGCAGCAGATTGGAGGGCGCACCGTGTTTCCGTTTCTGGACTTGCCCCCGAGTGCCCAGCAGGCAGCCCTGGGTGGCATGAGCGTATCGGCCCGCAACGACGACCCGACCATGCTATTTGGCAACCCGGCTTTGCTGAACCCGGAGATGGACGGCCGCTTGGCCCTGAGCTACGTGGCCTACGTGGCCGATATCAAGCAGAGCACCGCGGCGTACGTCTTCAACACCGCGAAGGCCGGGCGCTTTGGCGTGGGCATCACCTACCTCAACTACGGTAGTTTCGAGAGCTACGACCCTGCCGGCAACAGCCTGGGTACCTTCAGCGTGAACGAGTACACGGTGGGCGTGTCCGATTCCTACACCAAGGGCAAGTTCACTTTTGGCGTCACCACCAAGCTGGCCGTTTCCAGCATTGCAGGCAGCCGCTCTTTGGCCGGCGTGGGCGATGCCGGCGTGGTGTACCAGCACCCCACCGCCGACTTCACGGCGGGCCTGGCCGTGAAAAACGCCGGGTTTCAGGTTTCGCCCTACCCTGGCACCGAGCGTGGCCCGCTGCCCCTCGACGTACAAATTGGCGCCAGCGTCAAGCCCGAGCACATGCCCGTGCGCTTCGGCTTGACCATTCACCATTTGCAGCAGTGGGACATCCAATACCTCGACCCCAACCAGCGTGGCCAACCCGACGCCAACAACGTGGAGAAAAAGCCCACCAAAAGCTTCGGCGATAACCTGGCGCGGCATTTCACCGTCAACGCCGCGCTCGTGCTCAGCAAAAATCTCAACCTACGCGCCGGTTACAACCACCTGCAGCGCCGCGAGCTGCGCTTGGACAACACCAGCGGCAGCGCCGGCCTCAGCTTTGGCATCATGCTGAAACTTGCGGGCTTCCAAATCGATTATACCCATGCCACGCTCCAAGCAGCGGGCTCCAGTGAATATTTCACGCTTGCGCGCAGCCTGGATTCTTTGTTTAAGAAGAAAGAATAGCGCAAGGTTTCGCGAAGTGAAAAGAGGTTTCGCAAGTTTTACAACAAATACATCATTCAACTTTGCGAAACCTCTTTCCA
>DASVTG010000333.1:0-1950 GCA_036387695.1 Hymenobacter sp.
AAGCTATTTAATATGATGCAAAGCGCACTCTACAAACATTTGGTAACAACTCTTCAGCTTGTTGCTTCTCCACCTCAAATGCAGTTTGGTTTTTATCCACACGGCGTTACGGTCACAGATGAAATTGCATTGGACTACTCGGATGCATTCCTTCAGGTTCAGGTGTTAATTGACACCCACGAAATCACTATCGAAATAGCTCAGGCGTTACAAACCATAGAGGATGAATTCCGTGAAATGTCGCTCCTTCCTGAACTGTGGTCACAAGATGCCTTATTTCTGCATGACAAATGGGACAACCTCAGAGTCAACGCAATGACTATTTTGAGAAGTCTGGGGGAAGAATTCGAGCATCCAGGACAAAGTCAGGACACTTACATTTTCTGACGGATTAAACAGTTGCATAAAATGCCCTACCGTCACACCATTGGCCAGCACACTTACGTGTTTGATGACTTGAAAACGCTGCTGGCGCGGGCCTCTCCCCTGCGCTCCGGCGACGTGCTGGCGGGCGTGGCAGCGGCCACTTACGAAGAGCGAGTGGCGGCGCAGTACGCCCTGGCCGACGTGCCGCTGCGTACTTTCCTGCACGAAGCCTTGGTGCCTTACGAGGAAGATGAAGTCACCCGGCTGATTCTAGACACCCACGACGCGGCCGCTTTTGCCAGCATTGCTCACTTCACCGTCGGCCAGTTGCGCGACTGGCTGCTCTCCGACGCGGCCGATGCAGACACGCTGCAAGCCCTGGCGCCCGGGCTCACCCCGGAAATGGTAGCGGCCGTTTCCAAGCTCATGCGCAACCAGGAGTTGATTGCCGTGGCGCGGCGCTGCGAGGTCGTCACCCGGTTTCGCAACACCCTGGGCTTGCGCGGGCACCTGGCCACGCGCTTGCAGCCCAACCACCCCACCGACGACCTGCGCGGCATTGCCGCCAGCTTGGTCGACGGCTTGCTGTATGGCAGCGGCGACGCCGTGCTGGGCATCAACCCAGTCACGGACAACCCCAAAGCCGTGGGCAACTTGCTGCACATGCTGGACGCCGTGCGCGAGCAATACGCCATTCCCACGCAGTCGTGCGTGCTCTGCCACGTCACCACCACGCTCGAGCTGATTAAGCAGAATGCGCCCGTTGATTTGGCCTTCCAATCCATCGCCGGCACGCAGGCCGCCAACGCCAGCTTCGGCATCAACCTGGCGCTGCTGCAGGAAGCTTGGGAAGCTACCTTGGCCCTGAACCGGGGCACCCTGGGCCAGAACGTGATGTACTTTGAAACCGGCCAGGGCAGCGCCCTTTCCGCCAACGCCCACCACGGCCTCGACCAGCAAACGGCCGAAGCGCGGGCCTACGCGGTGGCCCGGCGGTTTCGGCCGCTGCTGGTGAATTCGGTGGTGGGGTTCATCGGTCCCGAGTATTTGTACGACGGCAAGCAAATCATCCGGGCGGCGCTGGAAGACCATTTCTGCGGCAAGCTGCTGGGGCTGCCCATGGGCATGGACGTGTGCTACACCAACCACGCCGAAGCCGACCAGGACGACATGGACACGCTGCTTACCTTGCTCGGCGTGGCGGGCTGCAACTTTATCATGGGCGTGCCCGGCGCCGACGACATCATGCTCAACTACCAGTCCACCTCCTTCCACGACGCGCTGTACGTGCGCCAGGTGCTGGGCCTGCGCCCGGCCCCTGAGTTCGAGGCCTGGCTCATGCAACAAGGCATTTTCGACGAAAGCGGCAAGCAGCTGCCCGCCTCCAGCGAAACCAAGTTGCTGGGGCAGCTACCAAGAGCGCTACGGTGAGAAAGCACATTCACAAGACCTTGCATCAGGCCGCATGCAAGCCACCTTGCCTAATAAAAGCCTTCCTATGCACTCAAAAGATATGCACTCAAAAGAACCGTCCTGCTCATCTGGCGTCCGCGGAGTCGAAGCATCTCTACCGCAATAGTGAAT
>DASVTG010000334.1:0-8022 GCA_036387695.1 Hymenobacter sp.
GTTTTCGATTGAAAAAGATATTTTCGGTGGCCTGCGCGGTTCTGTTGGTCCTGCCCGCTTTCGGCCAAAAAGCCGGCAAACCCGTGCCCCGCCCCAAGCTGGTGGTGGGCATCGTGGTCGACCAGATGCGTTACGACTACCTCTACCGCTACTGGAGCAAGCTGGGCGCGGGCGGCTTCCGGCGCCTGCTGGGGCAGGGCTTTAGCTTCGAAAACACCCACTACAACTACGTGCCCACCTACACCGGCCCGGGCCACGCCAGCATCTACACCGGGGCCACGCCCTCGGCCAACGGCATCGTCGGCAACAATTGGTGGGTGCGCGAAGAAAATAAAGGCACCTACGTGACCGAAGACCGCACCGTGCAGGCCGTGGGCGGCTCGTCGGCAGCGGGGCAGCAGAGCCCGCGCCACCTGCTCAGCACCACCATTGGCGACGAGCTGCGGCTGGCCAGCAACTTCCAGAGCAAGGTCATCGGCCTCAGCATGAAGGACCGGGGCAGCATCCTGCCGGCCGGCCACGCCGCCACCGCCGCCTATTGGTACGACGGCGGCAACGGCTCCTTCATCAGCAGCACCTTCTACCAGAAAGCGCTGCCCGACTGGGTGGTGAAGTTCAACCAGCGCGGGCTGGCCACCAAGTACCTCTCGCAGCCCTGGAACACGCTGCTGCCCATCGGCCAGTACACCGAAAGCTCGCCCGACAACGTGAGCTGGGAGTCGGCCTTCAAAGGCGAGGCCGCGCCCGTGTTTCCGCACAATTTGCCCACCATCAGCGGGGTGCCCGCGGCGGCCCGCAAAGACAACCAGCCCGGCCCCGCCCGCCAAACGGCTGCCGACGGCCAGAACACCTCGACCACGCCCAAGGCCGGCGCCACCCCCGCCAACGCCGCCACGCCCAACCTGGGCCTGCTCTCCAGCACGCCCTTCGGCAATAGCATCACCACCGACATGGCCCTGGAAGCCCTGCGGGCCGAGCAGCTGGGCCAGCGCGGCTTCACCGATTTTCTGGCCCTGAGCTACAGCAGCACCGACTACGTGGGCCACCAGTTCGGCCCCAACTCCATTGAGGTGGAGGACACCTACCTGCGCCTCGACCAGGAGCTGACCCGCCTGTTTGCCACCCTCGACCAAACCGTGGGCCGGGGCCAGGCCCTGGTGTTTCTCAGCGCCGACCACGCCGCGGCGCACTCGCCCGAGTTCCTGCACGCCCACAACCTGCCGGCCGGGGCCGTGGGCGCCAGCGTAATGCGCGACACCCTGCAAAACCGCCTCGTGCGCCGCCACGGCCCCGGCAACTGGGTGCTCGATTTTGAAAACCAGCAAGTGTACCTCAACCGCACCCTGGCCGGCCAGAAAAACATCAAGCTCCACGACCTGGCCGAAGAAGTGGTGCAGGTGATGGTGCAGCAGCCCGGCGTGAGCCGCGCCCTCACGGCCGAAGACATCCAGAAATCGCACTGGGAAAGCGGCACGCTCATGTACCTGGAAAACGGCTACTACCCCAAGCGCTGCGGCGACGTGCTGGTGGTGCTGGAGCCCGGCTGGTACGAATCGTACACCTACCCGGCCAGCAAGGGCACCACGCACGGCTCGTCGTGGGCCTACGACACGCACGTGCCCCTCCTTTTTTGGGGCTGGCACGTAAAACACGGCGAATCGGCAGCGCCCGCCCGCGTGGTGGACATTGCCCCTACCTTGGCGAGCTTCCTCCACATTCAGGAGCCCAGCGGCTGCTCGGGGGTTCCGCTGGCGGAGGTGCTGAAGCAATAACCGCTTCCCGCCGACGCATTTTCTTGTGCCGCAACGGCGCAGGAAGCCCCTTATTCTGTCTTACCCCAAATTCAACCACAGTACTTAATGTCAGCACATTTTAATCCTTGGCACGACGTGTCGCGCGGCGACGAAACCCCCACCATCGTGCAGTCCATCATTGAAATTCCCAAGGGCAGCAAAGGCAAGTACGAGCTCGACAAAGACAGCGGCCTGCTCAAGCTGGACCGCGTGCTGTTTTCGGCCGTGCACTACCCGGCGGCCTACGGCTTCATTCCGCAGACGTACTGCGACGACAAGGACCCGCTTGACATTCTGGTGCTCTGCTCCGTCGACATCGTGCCCATGTGTTTGGTGGAAGCCAAAGTCATCGGCGTGATGCAGATGGTGGACCAGGACGAGGAGGACGATAAAATCATTGCCGTGGCCGCCCACGACATCTCCGTGAACCACTACAACGACATCTCGGACCTGCCGCCCCACACCCTGCTGGAAATGCGCCGCTTCTTTGAGGACTACAAGGCCCTGGAGCACAACAAGCACGTGGTGGTGGAGCGCTTCATGGGCCGCGAAGACGCCTACCGCATCATCAACGACAGCATCAAGCTCTACGAAGAAACCTTCGGCGAGCTGGTGGCCAAGCAGAAGGCCGAACGGCTGTAGCACCGCCGGGCTTTCCGGCCTGGTTACCGCCGTCTGACGCCTTTTCTCGTAAAGGCGAAGCATGGCCATCCAACGTCCTGCTTCGCCTTTTTGGCGTTTTTGCTACGAGAACAGTCTGTTGCTGGTCGTTACCGCGTTGGTAGTGTTGGCCTTAATAGGGCAATTCTTCACCGGCATGCACGAGTACAACGAGGAACTGCGGCAGATGGGCATGGCCGAGCTTTCGGCTGGGCAGTATCTTCAATCGGGGCACTTCATCGAGGCCACGTTCGAGAACTGGGAGAGTGAGTTCCTGCAAATGGGCCTCTACGTGCTGCTGACGGTGTGGCTGCGCCAGCGCGGCTCATCGGAGTCGAAAAAACTCTACGAAGAGGAGGAAGTAGACGCCGAGCCCGACCCCACCAAGGCAGACGCTCCGGGCCCCGTGCGCCGCGGCGGCTGGGTGCTGGCCCTCTACAAAAGCTCGCTGTGCATTGCGTTTTTCGCGTTGTTTCTGGCGTCGGTTTGGCTGCACGCCAAGGGCGGCGCCGAAGTGTACAGCATCGAGCAGGTGCACGACGGCAAACCGGCCGTGAGCGTGTGGGAATATTTTGCCACGTCGCGGTTTTGGTTTGAGTCCTTGCAGAACTGGCAAAGCGAGTTCCTGAGCATTGTGAGCGTGGTGGGGCTGAGCATTTTTCTGCGCCAGCAAGGCTCGCCCCAAAGCAAGCCCGTGGACGCGGCCTACGCCGAAACCGGGAAGTAGCGGCGCAACGGTGAGACGGTGAGGGGCGAGGTGGTGAGTTTGATGTTCCGCTGGCGCCACTTGCGCAGATAAAACATCAAACTCACCACCTCACCCCTCACCGTCTCACTACTAAATTCGCCCGATGTCTGCCCGCGCCGAAACGCTGTCCGCTGCCCTGCCCCCGTCCGCGTTTCGGCGCGGGGTAAACGCGCTGCTGTACAGCAGCGCGTGGCTGGCCGCCGCTGCCGCCGCCCAAACGGCCGTGACGTTCCGTCAAGGGCCGGGGGCGGGGCCGGTTTCCTACCCGGTGCTGGGGCTGGTGTTTGCCGCCACGCTGCTGGTCTACAACCTCGACGCGGTGCTGCCTTTCAAGCACCGGCAACCCGCGGGCACGTCTGGGCGCAAGGCCTGGCAGCAGCAGCACCGCCGGGGGCTGGCGCTGCTGGCGCTGAGCGCGGCCCTGGTGGCTGGGGTGCTGTTTCTGGCCGGGGGCTGGTGGCGCTACCTGCCGGGCCTGCTGCCCCTGGCCGCGCTGGCGCTGCTTTACTCCTGGCCGCTGGCAAGGTGGGGCGGGCGGCCCCGCGCCCTGCGCGAAGTGCCGCTGCTCAAAGTGTTTCTGATTGCGGGCGTGTGGTCGGCCATTACGGTGGGCCTGCCGCTGCTGGCCGCTCACCGGCCCTTGGCCGTGGGCGCCGGCTTGCTGGCTCAGCGCTTTTGCCTGGTGCTGGCCCTGGCCATCGTCTTCGACATCCGCGACCTGAGCCGCGACCGGGCCGCCGGCACCCGCACGTTTCCGGTGGTGCTTGGCCAGGCCGGCGCCAAAGCAGTGGCTTTCGTGTTTCTGGCGGCGGCCATGGCGCTGGGCTGGGAGCGGGGGATGCCACCGCTGGGCCTGGGCCTGACGGGGGCATCGGCGGCCTTCGTTGTCCTGCTGGCGCACGAAGGCCGCAGCGACTACTTTTTTGCCCTGCTGGCCGATGGGGTGCTGCTGGTGCCGGCCGTGGCCTACTTCGTGCTGTGAAGTAGAGCCAGCCCCACGCGGTGGCCCCGGAACGCACTGGTATCTTGAGTCATTATTCACGCGTGTTTCACTTGCTTATGGCCGTTGTTTCCCCATCCACCGTGTTTCCGCTGGCGGGCTACGAGCGCCTATGCTTTCTGAAAAACGTGGTCGACCACCCTCAGATAAGCATTGGCGACTACACCTACTACGATGATTTTGAGGACGTCACCAATTTTAAGCGCCGTGTGCGCTATTTGTTCGGCTTCACGGGCGACCGCCTCGTCATCGGCAAATTTTGCATGATTGCCTCTGGAGTTGAGTTCGTGATGAACGGCGCCAACCACTTGAGCACCGCCGTGAGTGCCTACCCGTTTGCCGTGTTTGGGGGCGACTGGGCGGAGGCCATGACTGGCAAGGCGTACCCGACCAAAGGGGATACGCGCGTAGGCAATGATGTTTGGATTGGTTATCGGGCCACCATAATGCCGGGCGTAACCATCGGCGACGGCGCCATCATCGGGGCGTGCGCCGTGGTCACACGCGACGTGCCGCCTTACACCATCATGGGCGGCAACCCGGCCAGGGTCATTCGGCCGCGGTTCGATGCTCCTGTCACCGCTCGCCTGCTGGCCCTGGCTTGGTGGAACTGGCCAGTGGAAAAAATTACCCGGCACGTGGCGCTGCTGACGGGAGATGTAGACGCTTTTTTAGCGGCAGCGGAGTCAGAATAAAAAACGGGCCCGCGGTTGGGATGGCGGCTCAAGGGCCTACAGGTACGCCAGAGCCGGGCCGATGAAGCGGACGATATCACCAGCTACCAGGCCGGCCTAGCCGGTTGTAGCCGCCGCCAGGTCGCCGGCGCGGCCGTGGGCGTACACCGCCAGCCGTGCCGCGTCGAAGGCGGGAAGCTGGGCGTGCGCGCGCAGCGCCAGCAACAGGCCCGTGAGCACGTCGCCGCTGCCGCCGGTGGCCATGCCGGGGTTGCCGGTGCTGTTGAAGTGCAGCTCGCCGGCGGGCGTGGCCAGACAGGTGTAAGCGCCTTTCAAAATGACGAGGCAGCGGTGGCGCTGGGCGAACTCGCGCAGCAGTTCGAGGCGGTGGTAGTCGTCGCGAGCCGGCTCGGTCAGGCGTTCGAATTCCTTGGGGTGGGGGCTGAGGACGGCGTTTTCCGGCAGCAGTTTCAGCAGCTGGCGGTGCTGGCCCAGCAGGTTCAGGGCGTCGGCGTCGATGACGAGCGGCAACGGGTGAGCTCGCCTGTCGGTGTGCTTCCTGGCGGCTTTCAGCAGCTTGCGCAGCACGGCCAGGGTGGCGGCTTCCTGCCCCAGGCCCGGCCCGATGCCCACGGCCTGGTATGGCGCCAGCTTGGGCAGCTTGCTGATGAAATGCACCTGCGTGTCGGCCAGGCACATGGCCTCGGGCTGGCTGATTTGAAAGATGTCGTAGCCGCAGGCCGGAATGTGCGCCGTGAGCAGGCCCACGCCCCCGCGCAGGCAGGCGCCCGCCGCCAGCACCGCCGCGCCCATCTTGCCCCGGCTGCCGGCCAGCAGCAAGGCGTGCCCAAACGTGCCTTTGTGGCTGAACTTGGGCCGGGGTGGCAGGGCCCCGGCCACCGCTTCCGCGTCGGTGTAGTGCCACGGCGTATCGGCCGCCGCAATGTAGGCCTCACTCAGGCCAATGTCCTGCACGTGCCATTCGCCCACGTAGTCCGCGTTTTGCGGCAGCAGGAAAGCCAGCTTGGGCAAGCCAAAGCTGACCGTGTGCCAAGCACGGACCACCACACTGCCGGCCGGCTGGGGCGCGTCAGCATAGAGGCCGCTGGGCAAGTCGATGGCGACAACGCGGGCTCGGGCTTCATTGAGCCTTGCCACCACGGCCGCGGCCGAGCCCGCCAGCGGCCGGCTGAGGCCGGTACCAAACAGCGCATCAATGACCAAGGTATTGGGAGAAATGGCGGGCAGGTCGGCCTCGCTCAGTTCCGTTACCGGCACAGTAGCGGGCAGGGTCTGCCGGTTGTGCTGCCAGTCGGGCGAGTATTGCTCCGCCGGGAGCACGCCGACGCGCGCCGCATAGCCAGCTTCCGTCAGCAGGCGCGCCACGGCGAGGCCATCGCCGCCGTTGTTGCCGGGCCCGCACAGGACCAGGATTTCGCCGGCTTCCTCGGGACTGAACTGGCCGAAGAACCACGCGGCGAAGGCTCGGGCCGCGCGCTCCATCAGCTGAACGGAGGTGATGGCTTGCTCTTCCAGGGTGGCCTGGTCGAGCTGGCGGGTTTGGGCTGCGGAAAGAATTTTCATACGCAAAGAAGGCAAGCCGGCGGACTACTTTTGAAGATGCAACAACCCACGCGCTTCTTCCTCGTGCCCGGCATCGGCAATTCGGGCCCCGACCATTGGCAAACGCATTTCGAACGCTCCGGTTCGGAGTTCATCCGCGTAGAGCAGCGCGAGTGGGACGCTCCGGACCGCGCCGAGTGGGTGGCGACCCTCGACCAAGCACTGGTCCACGAAGACCTGAGCCGCGTGGTGCTGGTGGCCCACAGCCTGGGTTGCGTGACGGTGGCGCACTGGGCGGCGCAGGGTGGCCGGGCCGTGAAGGGGGCGCTGCTGGTGGCGCCCAGCGACGTGGAAACCGCGCACTACGCCGCCTTCCCCACCACCGGCTTCGGCCCGATGCCGCTGGCGCGGCTGCCCTTCCCCAGCAAATTAGTGACCAGCGCCACCGACAACTGGGTGACCCTGCCTCGCGCCCAGCAGCTGGCCGGCGCCTGGGGCAGCGAGTTGGTCAACATCGGCGATGCCGGCCACATCAACGCGGCCAGTGGGCACGGCGAGTGGCCGGCAGGCTTGGCGTTGCTGCGCGAGTGGCGGTAAGGAACGAGTCCCGGTGGCGTCTACCGGGGCGTGACTAAACCTCCCGGCCACGTCCGCGTTTACCTCATCAGCACCTTCATTTTCTTATTCCTCCCGATATGCAAACCTGGAACGACGTCATCCGCCTCGCCAATAACCCCCTGCCTTCGCCCCGCCGCGTAGAGAAAACGCCCGCCGAATGGCGCCAGCAACTCACCGCCGAGCAGTTCCACGTCACCCGCGAGCACGGCACCGAGCGCGCCTTCACCGGCGAGTACTGCGAGGCCCACGAGGCCGGCCTCTACGCCTGCGTGTGCTGCGGCACGCCACTCTACGACTCGCGCACCAAGTTCGAGTCGGGCACCGGCTGGCCCAGCTTTACCGCGCCGGTGGACGAGAGCGCCATTCGCTACAAGAAAGACACCAGCTACGGCATGACCCGCGTGGAAGTGCTGTGCAACGTGTGCGACGCCCACCAGGGCCACGTCTTTCCCGACGGCCCGGCGCCCAGCGGCCTGCGCCTGTGCATCAACTCGGCCAGCATCAAGCTGGTGAATGAGTCGGCTTCGGTGGCGCAGTAAAGCAAGCTGAGCCGTGAAAAGCAGCTAGCTTTGAACCTGATTGGCAAATTCCTGCCAATCAGGTTTTTTATTTTATTGCATGTCCAAACCTTACCTTTTATTGTCCTGTGCCGCGCTGCTGACCTACCACAGCCAAGCCCAGTCAACCACCCCGAAGCCCGAAATTTTGCTGCCCGGCCAGGGCTTGCCGGGTTCGAATACCAGCCCAAGCAAATGGCCCGTGCTGGCCGCGCAGCGCGGCAACGTGTCGCAGCTGCAAGAGCTCCTGATTCAGAACTGGAACGGAAGCGCCTGGGTCGACTTCTCGCGGCAGGTGTACTCGCGCTACAACACGCCCACGTTGCCGGGCACCATTCGCACCGACCTCAAAAGTGGCAGCGCCTGGAACCGAAGTTTCGCGCATAACTACCGCTACACTTCGGCGGGT
>DASVTG010000335.1:0-4956 GCA_036387695.1 Hymenobacter sp.
GGGCCGTATCTTTGTAGAACCGCCCAAAAGGCGGCTTAATTCGCAGATGGCACTAGATTATTTATCCCTCCTGAATCCGTCGCAGGCCGCGGCGGTGATGCAAACCGAAGGCCCGTGCATGATTATCGCAGGCGCGGGCTCGGGCAAAACCCGGGTGCTTACCTACCGCATTGCCAACTTGCTGGAAAAGGGCGTCGACCCGTTCAACATCCTCGCGCTCACCTTCACCAACAAGGCCGCCAAGGAGATGCGCGCCCGCGTGGAAAAGGTAGTAGGCCCCGCCGCCCGCAACCTTTGGATGGGCACCTTCCACTCCGTGTTCGCCAAAATCCTGCGTTCGGAGGCCGACAAAATTGGCTACCCGCGCAGCTTTACCATCTACGATACCCAGGACTCAAAAACGCTGATTGGGCAGATTGTAAAAGAGCTGGAGTTGGATGATAAACTCTACAAGTCCAGCCTGGTGCTCGGCCGCATATCCGCCGCCAAAAACAAGCTCATTTCGGTCAATCAATACCTCAACGACGCGGCCATTAAGGCCGACGACGAGGCGGCGCTTCGGCCCAAGATTGGGGTGCTGTACCAGCAGTACCAGCAGCGCTGCTTCAAGGCCGGCGCCATGGACTTCGACGACTTGCTTTTCAACACGAATGTGCTGTTTAAAGAGCACGTCGATATTCTGAATAAATACCAGAATATGTTCCGGTTCGTGATGGTCGACGAGTACCAGGACACCAACTATTCGCAGTATTTAATTACCCGCAAACTGGCGGCCAAAGAGCGGAATATTTGCGTGGTGGGCGACGACGCGCAGAGCATTTACGCTTTCCGTGGCGCGGACATTACCAACATCCTCAATTTCGAGAAGGACTACCCGGAATTGCAGGTATTTAAGTTGGAGCAGAATTACCGCTCCACGAAAAACATTGTCTGGGCCGCTAATTCCGTCATCAAGAACAACCAGGCGCAATTGCGCAAGGACGTTTTTTCCGAGAACGAAGACGGAACGCTGATTGAAGTAATTAAAGCGGCTTCGGACAACGAGGAAGGCAAATTGGTGGCTTCCTCCATCTTCGAGGACAAGATGAATGGGCATTTGTCGTACGACAATTTCGCCATTCTTTACCGCACCAACGCGCAAAGCCGCGCAATGGAAGAAGCCCTGCGGAAATTAAATATTAAATATAAAATCGTTGGTGGCCTGTCGTTTTACCAGCGCAAGGAAATCAAGGATTTGGTGGCGTACCTGCGCCTCACGGTCAACCAGAACGACGAACAGGCTTTGCGCCGGGTAATTAATTACCCCAAGCGCGGCATCGGCGACACCACCATCAGCAAGCTCATTAGCACCGCCGACGAGAACAACCACTCGCTGTGGGAAGTGGTGGCCAACGCCGACCAGTTTATGCCCGCACGGGTATCAAACCCGGTGGTGGGCTTTGCCGAAAAAATCAAGAGCTACATGGTGATTGCCGCCAAGGAAGATGCCTTTGAAGCGGCCAAGTTCATCGCCAAAAACTCCGGCATGCTGGAGGAACTGTACGCCGACAAGAGCATCGAAGGCCTCTCCCGCTACGAAAACATGCAGGAGTTGCTCAACGGCATCAAGGAGTACGTGGACGACCCCGAGCGCGAGGACAAAAGCCTCGGCGCCTTCCTGCAGGATATTGCGCTGGTGACGGACTCCGACGTGAAGGATGCCCAGCAGGACGGCGAAGCGGTTACGCTCATGACCATTCACTCGGCAAAAGGCCTGGAATTTCGCAACGTCTACATCGTGGGCATGGAGGAAAACCTCTTCCCCAGCCAAATGATGATTACCTCGCGGGCCGACCTGGAGGAAGAGCGCCGCCTGTTTTACGTGGCCATCACGCGCGCCGAAAAGAAGCTGACGCTGAGCTACGCCACCTCGCGCTACCAGTGGGGCAACCTGCGCAGCTGTGAGAAAAGCCGTTTTCTGGACGAAATCGACCCGCAATACGTCAACTTTAAGTTTGCGGCCGGGCCGGGCGCGGGCGAGTCGCCGTTCCAGCACGTGTTCGAGCGGCGCTCCAACCTGATTCCGACCGCGCCGCGGAAGGTGCAAGCCACCAAGTACGTGGCTCCGGCCGATTTTGCGCCGTCCGATACTTCCAACCTGCAGAGCGGCCAGCGGGTAGAACACGCCAAGTTTGGCTTTGGCGTGGTGAGCCAGCTGGAAACCCAGCAGGGCACCACCAAAGCCACCATTCAATTCGAAGAAGTAGGCGAAAAAGTATTATTGCTCAGCTTCGCCAAGCTGCGGGTGCATTTGTAGCACGCACGCCGCCCCGCACGCAACGCCGAGCTGCAAACCGCCTGACTCCGCCAAAGCCCTATCTTTGGCCTTGGCTCCGCTGCGGGCGGTACCCCCTATTGTTTTTTATGACTGACCTCACCACCCTGCCCTTCCACCTGCAACTGCTGGTGCGCGAATACGGGCACAGCACCTACCAGCTCATTCAGGGCCTTGCCCAAATTGAGGACGTGACCGAGCGCACCAAGCGCGCCGGGCAGATTGTGCAACTCATGCTGCGCCTGCAGCCGGCGCTGCGCGAGTTGCCCGAAGTACAAACCCGCCTCTGGAACCACCTGCACGCCATGGCCGGCGAAGAAGTGGCCCTGGATGCGCCGGTGCCCCTCCGCAGCCTGACGGTGCGCACCGAGAAACCCAGCCGGGTGCCCTACCCGCGCCAAGGGCCCAAGTTGCGCGCCTACGGCGCCGCCGTGGAAGCCCTTATTGCGAAAGCACTGACCATCGAAGACCCGGCGGAACGGGAGCAGGCAACCGTGCAAATTGGGCGGACGATGAAGTTTTTGTACCGCCAGCACAACAAGGAGAACGCCAAGGACGTGACCATTCTGCGTCATTTGGGCGAACTCTCGGGCGGTCAGCTCACGCTGGACCCGGCGGTGGTCGACAGCGAAGGCTTGTTTGAAACCGTTGTTGTGCCCGGCCGCACTCCCGCCTTCATCGTGCCGCAGCCCCAGCCGCGCGAGGGCCGCGACCGGCGCGAAGGCCGCGACAACCGCGAAGGCCGCGAAGGCCGCGGCAACGGCTTCGGTGGCAAAAACGGCAAAAAGCGCAAAAAGGGCCGCAGCCAGGAGCCGCAGCAGCCGCCTCAGTAATTTTTAATCAACCGTCCTGCTCAGCTGGCGTCCGCGGAGCCAAAGCAACTCTCCCGCAGCACTGAACCTAATTGGTTGCGCAGTAGAGATGCTTCGGCTCCGCGGACGTCAGATGAGCAGGACGTTCTTTTTTCTTAGAACACCAAAATTCGAACTACATGGCTGCATTTGAAGTACGCGGCGGCAAAGCACTGCGCGGCGAAATCACGCCCCAGGGCGCCAAAAATGAAGCCCTCCAGATTCTCTGCGCGGTGCTGCTGACCCCGGAACCCGTTACCATCAGCAACATTCCCGACATCCGCGACGTGAACAAGCTCATCGAGCTGCTGCGCGATTTGGGCGTGAAAGTGGGCAAAGTGGCCAGCGATACCTACGTTTTCCAAGCCGAGGCCGTCAACCTGGATTACATGGACACGCCGGAATTTGTGGCCCAAGCCGGTGCTCTGCGCGGTTCGGTCATGATTCTGGGTCCCATGTTGGGGCGCTACGGCCGCTGCCAGCTGCCCAAGCCCGGTGGCGACAAAATTGGCCGTCGTCCCATGGACACGCACTTTCTGGGCCTGGAAAAGCTGGGCGGCAAGCTCACGCTGGAAGGCACCGATTTTTACCGCATCAAGGTAGACGGCAAGCTGCGCGGCACGCACATGCTGCTCGACGAAGCTTCCGTGACCGGCACGGCCAACATCCTGATGGCCGCCGTGCTGGCCGAGGGCACCACCACCATCTACAACGCGGCGTGTGAGCCGTATTTGCAGCAGCTTTGCCGCATGCTGGTGCGCATGGGCGCCAACATTCAGGGCATCGGCTCGAACCTGCTCACCATCGAAGGCGTGGAGCGCCTCGGCGGCACCGAGCACCGCATGCTCCCCGACATGATTGAGATTGGCTCTTTCATCGGCCTGGCGGCGATGACGGGCTCCGAAATCACCATCAAAGACTGCCAGATTCCGCAGCTTGGCCTCATTCCGGACACCTTCCGGAAACTAGGCATCCAAATGGAATTCCGGGGCGATGACATCTACATCCCGGCCCAGCCGCACTACGAAATCGCCACGTACCTCGACGGCTCCATCCTCACCGTTTCGGACCATACGTGGCCGGGCTTCACGCCCGATTTGCTGAGCATTGTGCTCGTGGTGGCGTGTCAGGCCAAAGGCACGGTGCTCATTCACCAGAAGATGTTCGAAAGCCGCTTGTTCTTCGTGGATAAGCTCATCGACATGGGCGCCCAAATTATCCTCTGCGACCCGCACCGCGCCACCGTCATCGGCCTCGACCAGCAAAAGCGCTTGCACGGCATCACCATGACCTCGCCGGACATCCGGGCGGGCGTGGCCTTGCTCATTGCCGCTCTCAGCGCCGAAGGCAGCAGCACCATTCTGAACGTGGAGCAGATTGACCGCGGCTACCAAGCCATCGACCAGCGGCTGAATGCGTTGGGAGCCGACATCCGGCGGGTGTAGTCAGCCCATTCAAACTGCCGTTTGTTCTTCGGATGAACGGCAGTTTTTTGTATTTAGCGCACTATCAGTTGATTCATGTAGGCCTACCTTGCACTGAGAGAATGCATAGAGTATTGCAATGCTACAAATTCTATTTTAACAAATTCAATAAAAATAACTCACATGAATAAATTCTATTTATTAACTTTTGTAACCCTTTTGACGACGTTATCCATCGCTGCCGTTGGACAATCTAAAGCGCCGCATAAAACGGAACAAGAAATAAAAATGATGCTTTGCCACAAGTGGAAACTAACCCATATGGAAACAGGTGGGAAACGCATGAAACTTCCCCCAGAAATGGGCG
>DASVTG010000336.1:0-5210 GCA_036387695.1 Hymenobacter sp.
CCAGGCGGTAGAACCAGCCCGCGCCACCCGCCACCCGCCCCACGGTGGCGGCCAGCAGCAGCAGCAGCAGCTGCGGCGTGAGCCAGCGCAGGACCTTGTGCGACCACCAGGCAAAGGCCACGCCCCGCCAAGGCGGCCACAGCAGGGCCCGAAATTCTTTTAGATTCTGAAAGTTGCCGGCCGAAATGCGGGTTTTGCGCCGAAACTCCTCGGGCAAGAAATCCGATACGTCTTCGTAGCACACGGCCGCTAGCTCGTTGATGGCCTGGTAGCCATGGCGCAGCACGGCCAGCGTGATGTAAAAATCATCAACCAAAAAGGCGGCCGGGGCCGCGTGGTAGCAAGCCCGCCGCACCGCAAAGCAGCCGCCGAAGGCCCCCATCATGCTGCCCCACACCACGCCTTCCTGGTACTTCATCACGTTTTCGCGCTCCAGGTAGGCCTTTTCCTGCCCGGAAATGCCCTCGGCGCGCTGCTCGGGGTTGAGGATGTGCCCGCCCACCAGGCCAATGGCCGGGTTGTGGAAATGCTTGACCAACTCGGTCAGGGTGTTGGGCGCGAAGAAAACGTTGGCGTCGGTGAGAACCAGCACGGGCGCCGTGGCCTGCCGCGACAGGTTTTCGATGACCGTGGGCTTGCCGGTGCGCTGAGAATAAGCCTCAAGGCGCAGCTGCGGGTACTGAGCGGCCAGCGCGGCCAACAAGGCATTGGTGCGGTCCGTGGAGTTATCGGAGCCAACGAGTAGCCGCAGCCGGTCGAGCGGGTAGGTGGTGGCAAACGTGGACCGCACTTTTTCCTCGATAACGGCCTCCTCGTTGTGCGCGGCCAGCAAAATGTCAACGGCTGGCAACTCCGCCGCGGAAGGGTACACGTCCTGGTTCTGCTGACGGCCGCGGGCCAACCACCCCAGCAGCGCCGGATACAGCACGTAGGTGTGCAGCACCAGCAGCAGGCACGCCCAAAACACGAACAGGAAAACGAGCTCCATCATGCGGACGCGGGCGGCGAATGGGCCGGCGTGCCCGCGGGAGCCGGCAGCAGGAGCCGTTCGTACAGCGCTTCAAAACGCTGCATCACCCGGCGGTTGTCATACACGTCGGCCGCCGTGCGGGCGGCGGCGGCGCCCAGGGCCGGGCTGTCTAGGTCGCCGCGGCCCCAGGCGCGCAAGGCGCTGAGCCACGCGGCGGGGGTGTCGCCCAGCAGGATGTCGTGGCCGTGGCGCACGGCAATGCCCTCGGCCCCCAGGGGCGTGCTCAGAATGGCTTTGCCCAGGGCCATGCCTTCGATGATTTTGATGCGCATGCCGCCGCCGCTGAGCAGCGGCACCAGCATCAGGTCGTACTGCTGCATGAAGGCGGGCGCCGATTCCACGAAGCCGTGAACGAAGACGTTGTCGGTGCGCGGCGCCAGCAGGGCCCCGGGCGTGCCGGTGCCGGCGATGTGCAGCTCCACGTCGGGCATTTCGGCGTGCACGGTGGGCCATATTTCGCGCAGCAGCCACTCCAGCCCTTCCAGGTTGGGCAGCCAGTTCAGCGAGCCAATCATAAACAGCGTGCGCGGCCGGGCTTCAATGGCCGGGTCGGGCTGAAAGCGGCTCAGCTCCACGCCGGCCGGAATGAACATCACCGGCTCGGGGCAATGCAGGGCGCGCAGGCGCTGAGCGTCGTCCTCGGTGATGGCGGCCACGGCGTCGAACTGCCGCAGGTAGCGGCGCTCGAATGTGTCGAGGCGAGCGGCCATGGTTTGCAGAAAGAACCGTTTCAGCGGGTTGGCCTCGCGTTGGGCCAGCATCTGCCAGATGGTGTGCTCCAAGTTGTGCGCCCGCAGCACCAGCGGCGGCACCCTAAAACCGGCCCCGTGCTGGCGGCCCAGCAGCTCGGCGTACCACGCCACGAACGTGCCTTCCATCTGCACAACATCGACTTGCTCGGTGCGCAGGATGTCCAACAGCTTCTCTCCCACCGCCGGGCTGACGAACCGCTCGGCGATGTAAGGCTGGCGGCTGAACAACAGGTTTTTCAAGGCCCTCGGCGCCGAAATATCCGTGTCCACATCCACGGGAACCAGCCGGAAGTTTGCCCCGAGGTGCGCCAGCGCGTCGGCGGGTTGGTGGTGCTTGGGCGTGTTGATGGCCAGCATGGTAACCCGGTGGCCGGCCCGCACGAGCCCCGCCGCCACGTCGTGCATGGCAATGGCCCCGCCGGTAGTCAGCGGAAACGGAACGCGCGGGCAAAGCTGAAGGATGTGCATGCTTTTCATTTAACAGTTATCAATTAACATTTAACAGCCGTTGTTTTGGCGCATGGCGGCCCAGTACGAAGGCTGTTAGCGTGTTAAATGATAAATGTTAATTGTTAAATGAATCAAAGTTGTCGGTATTGCGCCTCGAAGCTTTCGATTTGAGCTTCGCTGCCCAGCACCAGCAACACGTCGCCTGCGGAAGGCACGTAGTCGGCCGACGGGCTCACCATCAGCGTGCCCGCGTGTTGGCGGAGGCCGATGATGGTGGCGCCGGTGCGCGAGCGAATATCGAGTTCGCGGATGCTTTGCCCGTGCCGGTCGTGGCGCATTTGGGCATACGACAGCTCTTCCAAGCGCAGCTTGTCGGCGCTGAGGCCGGAAATAAGGTCCAGGAACCGGATGACTTCGGGGCGCACCACGAGGTTGGCCATGTGCGAGCCGCCGATTTCGTCCGGCATCACCACCGAGTTGGCGCCGGCCGAAAGCAGCTTGCTTTCCGAAGTTTTATAGGAAGCCCGGGCAATGATGTTCAGGCGCGGGTTGAGGGCGCGGGCGGAGAGGGCCACAAACACGTTGTCTGCGTCTTTGGGCAGGGCCGTGATGAGCGCCGAGGCGCGTGCCACGCCCGCTTGCTGCAGCACCAGGTCGGTGGTGGCGTCGCCAATGACGGTGATGATGCGGCTGTTGGCCCCGTCGCTGTCGTCGCCGTTGGAGCGGCCGTCGTTGATGTTTTTCACCAGCTGCTCGTCCTGCTCGATGACGACCACCCGGGCGCCGTTCAACACCAGGTCGTGGTGGGCCTTGCGGCCGTTTCGGCCAAAGCCACACAAAATGACGTGCCCGCTGAAGCGCTTTATTTCCTGGTCGACCCGATACATTTTAAATAGTTTACGCAGCTCCCCGTCAAAGATAAAGGTGGAGAGTACCGACACGAGGTAGGCCACCACCACCAGGTTGTAGAGGATGAAGTAGGAAACAAAGGTGCGCCCGGCTTCGGAAAGCGGGTGCAAGGCGCCGAAGCCAACGGAGGAAACGGTGATAACCGTCATGTAAAAGGCATCGCCGGGCCCATAGTTTTCAATGGAAGTAAAGCCGACCATCCCAATCATCAGGCTGGAAATAATCAGCAGAACAGCCAGGAGTATGCGATTGATGTTGGCGTGCTTCAGCATGTTTCCATTTAAGAGTCGTACAAACTACGGTCCTGCTGAGCTTGCCGAAGCATCTCGCCCGTGCAAGTAATTAGTTACTACCGCGGCAGAGATGCTGCGGCAAGCTCAGCAGGACGGCCTTCTTTTATCCTCATGCCGACTCAGGAGCCGCGCGCCACCACGGTGCCCAGCAGGGCGCCTAGTTCGTTGTCCAGCTCCTTGAGGCGCTTGATGTCGCCCAGGATTTCGAACATTTCGGCATCTTCCAGCGGGTGGCGCAGGCGCTCCAGGCACTGGTCCAGCTCGCGCTGCACGTGCACCTTGTTGAGGCGCAGCACGGCGTTGTCGCAGGCCAGCTTGGGCAAGTCCACCTCGTTGAACACGTAGATTTCCTTGTTGCGCCAGTTGGGGCTGATTTCGTAGCGTTCGGTGGCCAGGTCGGTTATCAGGCTGCGAATGTCGGCGCGCTCGTTTTGGGCCAGCAAACGGGCTTCGGGGAAGCGGCCGGCCATTAATTCCTGCCGGCATATTTCCCACATTTCGGCGTAGAGCGGCGTGGTTAGCGGGTTTTCGCCAAGCTGGCTGAAGAGGTAAGCGGCCACGCTGATTTCGGTTTCCACTTCGCGGCCGGCGTAGAGCACCAGCAGGCGCAGCACTTCCCGCTCGCATACCTGCAGCATGTCGGGCAGGGGCTCGTCGTCCTCGGCGGCGGGTTTGCCCGCTTGGAATGAGCTGCCCGCCCCCGAGATTTCTGCCACGGCTTCGGCCCCGCCATACATCAGCATTTCGGCCTCTTCCTCGTCCGACAGTGGGCGCGGGGCGGGCGCGGGGCGGGCGCTGGAGTTGGGCGGGTAACCGGTGTTGGCACTGCCCGCGCCCTGGCCGTAGTTGCCCGAATTGCCGCCCGAGCCGCTGCCGGGGGCCGCTTTCGCCGGCGACTTCACCAGCTTGTTGTATTCGGTGATGAGCACCTGCTCGTCGATGCCAAACGTGGCCGAGGTCTGCTGCAAAAACACCTGGCGCTTGATGGCATCGGGCACTTTGGCGATGCTGTGCAGCACGTCGCGGATGGCTTCGGCCTTCTTCACCGGGTCGTTGCTGGCTTCGCGGGCCACCAGCGTGGTTTTGAAGGAAATAAAGTCCTGGCTTTTGGTTTCGATGTACTCGGTGAAGCGCTGGTCGCCCACTTTGCGGATGTAGCTATCAGGGTCGTCGCCGTCGGGAAACAGCACCACGCGCACGTTCAGGCCGCCTTCGAGCAGCAAGTCAGTCCCGCGCAGGGAGGCCTTGATGCCGGCCGCGTCGCCGTCGTACAGCACCGTCACGTTATCGGAATACCGCTTGATGAGCCGAATCTGGCCTTCAGTGAGCGAAGTGCCCGACGAGGCCACCACGTTTTTGATGCCGCCCTGATAGAGACTCAGCACGTCGAGGTAGCCTTCCACAAGGTAGCAGACTTCCTCGGTCCGAATGGCCTGGCGGGCCTGAAACAGGCCGTACAGCACATCTGACTTGTGGTAAATCTCCGACTCGGGCGAGTTGAGGTACTTCGCCATCTTGTCGTCGCGCTTCAGCGTGCGCGCCCCGAAGCCCACCACCCGGCCGCTGATGTTGTGAATCGGGAACATCACGCGGCCCCGAAACCGGTCGTAGCGCCGGCCGGTATCCTGGCCCTTATCGTCGGTGCGGATGACGGTCAGGCCGGTTTTTTCCAGGTATTTCTTGTCGAATCCGGCCGTTTCGGCGGCTTTCATCAGGTCGTCCCAACTGTCGAGCGAGTAGCCGAGCTCAAAGGTCTGGATGGTGCTCAGGTTCAGG
>DASVTG010000337.1:0-2505 GCA_036387695.1 Hymenobacter sp.
CAGACGAAACATCAACTCACCACCTCACCATTTCACACCTCACCCCTCACCACCTCACACCTCACCATTTCACCACCTACTCCACGAGAAGCTTGCGCGTGGCACTGCCGGTGGGGCCTTGGGCTTCGACCACGTAGCTGCCGGGCGCGAGTTGCGCCAGGTCCAGCGTGGCGCTGGGGCCGGCTGGGCGCAGGGTGAGCACGGCGCGGCCCAGCAGGTCGCGCACGGTGAGGCGGGAGGTTGCCGCCGGGAAGCGCACGGTGGCTTCGCGGCGGGCCGGGTTGGGAAACAAATCAAAGGAGAAGGCCGAAGCTCCGGCCCGGGTGGCCGTGGGCACGTAGGCCAGGTTTTCGAGCACAATCAGGCGGTCATTGTCGCCGGTGGCGGACCCGCGGCCGTTGCTGGTGCCGATGTACACCTTGCCCTGCGGCGACACGCAGATGGCCCGCAAGCGGCCAAAAGTGGTGAGGTACGAGGTTGGGGCGGCCGTGGCAATGGCGAGGCCCGCCGCGTCGAGAGGAAGTTGGGTGAGGCGGCTGCCTTTGAGCGCGGCCAGCAGCAAGCTGCCGCGCCAGCCCGGAATGGCGGGGTGGTCGTAATAGGCGAGGCCAGCCGGGGCAATGGTCGGCGTCCAGATAAAAAGCGGCTCGCGGACGTTGTTGGCGGCGCAGAAGGAGGCCTCCATCGATAGGTTGCAGTACCCTGCCACATCGGGCCAGCCATAGTTTCGGCCGGCTTCAATCTTGTTGATTTCGTCGTCGTTGTCGGGGCCGTGCTCCGAGCTGTAGACGCGCCCATTGGGCAGCTGCACCAAGCCCTGCGGGTTGCGGTGGCCCGAGGTGTACACCCGGCTGCCGGCCACGGGATTGTCGGCCGGAATGGTGCCGTCGAGGTTCAGGCGCAGGATTTTGCCGTTGAGCGAGGCCTGGTTCTGGGCCTGGGGTCGCTGCTGGGCATCGCCGGTGCTCATAAGCAGCGTGCCGTCGGCCAGGATGAGCAGGCGCGAGCCGCTGTGCGTGGTGGTGGCCTCAATGCCGCCCAGCAGCACCAGGGGCGCGCTCAGCGTGCCCGCCGCGGCCGAATACGTGTAGCGCACCAGCTTCTCCTTGAGCGCGCCGGCTTCGGTGTAGTTGTACACCACGTACACGTAGGGCGAAGTGGCGAACTGGGGGTGTAGCACCATGCCCAGCAAGCCGCTTTCGCCGGTGGGCGTCACGTCGGGCAGCGTCAGCAGCGGGAGTATCTGCCCCGTAGTTGGGTTCACGCGGCTGATGCGGCCGCTGCGCTCGGTCATCCACAGGAAGTTGTCGGGCCCCCAGGCCAGCTCCCACACAATGTCCAGGTTCGTGGCCAGGACCGAGGCCGTGACCGTGCTGGTGCCCACGGCAAACGTAGAAGGAGCCGGGGCTTGGGCCCAAGCCGCCAGGGGCAAACCGGCCGAGCACAGGGCCAGCAGTGCAGTGCGTAGAGATTTCATGGCAATAGGCTAAGCGTGAGATTTTAACAACTACTCGGATGAAGTTAAGTTAACGATACCCGAGGCCGGCTGGATTCTTCCTTATTCGGCTGCACCCCGTTTTTGTAGCTTGCGGGCGCATTTTTACGCCTGCTCCATGTCCGAATTTCTCACCGAAACCCACCCTTCCGGCTACGTGCTCAGCACCGACCCGGCCCGGCTCGACGTGGCGGCCATCCACCGCTGGCTGAGCGAGGAGTCGTACTGGGCCCGGCACATCCCGCGCGCCACCGTGGAGCGGGCCCTTGCCAACTCCCTCAATTTTGGGCTGTACGCCCCCGATGGCCGCCAAGCCGGCTTCTGCCGCGTGGTGACCGACCGGGCCACGTTCGCGTGGCTCTGCGACGTATTTGTGCTGCCCGAACACCGGGGCCACGGCCTCTCCAAGTGGCTGGTAGAGCGCATGCTGGCCCACCCCGACCTGCAAAACCTGCGCCGCCACCTGCTCGCCACCTTCGACGCCCACACCCTCTACCAGCGCTTCGGCTACACTGCCCTGGACCGCCCCGACCGGTGGCTGGAAATCAAGTACCCCAACCCGTACGGGTGAGGCGGTGGATTGCGAGGAGTTTGGTGAAATCTGTGGCCGTATAAATTCCCCGTTTAGAACCGTGCGGCGCGCTCTACTCGTGTACGGAATTGAATTATGTGAGTAGCGATGACCCGTAAGGCCCATGAACCAACCAGCCCGGCCCACCCGCAGCCAATGATGAACAGGAAGCGGTACGGGCGGTCCACCGGGCCCGAAAACGCTCCGCACCACGGCAAGGCAGGCCCCAGCGGCATACAGCACGCCCGTGCCGGCTACGGCGGCCAGGCGTCGTTCGCGGTGGTCGAGAGCTGCCCAGCCAGCCCCATCGCCAATAGGCAAAACGTAATAAAGCAGCCAATTAGACAAGCAGACCAAGCATTCGGCGTGTAACAATCACTCTTTCCACGAAGCCTCTGCACTCCCTCGCCAACGAAAGCGCCCAAGTAAAGGCCGACGA
>DASVTG010000338.1:0-7661 GCA_036387695.1 Hymenobacter sp.
CTTGCAAACCGGTGCGGACCAGAATTTCCTGCAGGCAAGCGGGCTTGTCCTTAATGCCGAGGTGCAGCTCCTCAATCTGAAGCTTGTCGGCCCGGGTACGCACCGACGGCGACGTTTCCCCGGTCACGATGCCGGTGGCAATGCCGTGCTCGCGCAGCCGCACCACGCCCATGCCGTCGCGAATGTTGAAGCGCTTCATTTCCTCGCCTCGCTCGGAATAATACACTCCGCCGTCGGTGAGCACGCCGTCGCAATCGGTGAGCAAAAGGCGAATGCGGCGGGCGCGGGCAGTGAGGTCGGCTATTTTCATAAAAACAAGAAAAACAAAAAAGGGAGCCTGCCCAAAGTGGCCTGCACAGGTTAATTAGAACGCAATAACGGCACGAATTACCTGATGCAAGCTGCGCATCAATTGTAATTATCCCGGAATGCGTATCTTAGCTTAAAGAAACATTTACGCTTGCATCTTATGAAGAATCACTTGGCCATGGGGGTGCTACTCACCTTCGCAATACCGTTTACGTTACATGCGCAGTCGGCCCGTGAGGCTGTGGTTGCCGCCGAAAATTCTTTTGCTGCCCAGGCAGCGCAGGCCGGCACCGCCACCGCTTTTCTGGACAATTGCGCCCCAACGGCACTAGTGGTTGAGAACGGAGAGCTTGCCAATGCCCAGGAAGTGTGGAAAGGCCGCCCGGTTCGTTCGAATAACCGGTTGACGTGGTACCCGGTGCTGGCAGACGTTGCTCAATCGGGCGACTTAGGCTACACCACCGGCCCGTGGACGTCCTTCAAAAACGACCGGCCCCAAGCCGCCGGCGAGTACGTGACCGTGTGGCGCAAGCAGCCCGACGGCAAATGGAAATTTGTGGTGGACATGGGCGTGGAGCGCATTGGCACGGCGCCTCCCAAGCCGGCCGTGGTGCCGCAGCCCCGGTTGCTGGCCGCCGCGGCCACCCCAAGCACCGCGCCTTCCAACGTGGTGCTCGAGCTCGACCGCAAGTTTTCCGATGCTGAGCTGCTCAAGCCCGGCGCCACCTACCAGCAGTACCTCAGCGCCGAAGCCCGCCTCTACCGCCCCGGCTTGTCGATGATGCAAGGCGAGGCGGCTTCGGCCAACATGAAGAACCTGGAGGGCCGCTATTTCTTCGCTCCCACCACGGGCTACTTAGCCGCTGCCGGCGACCTGGGCTACGTGGTGGGCAGCCTGCGCCGCGAGGCCAGCGCCAAGCACCCGGAAGAAACCGGCAGCTACCTCCGCATCTGGAAACGGGAGTCCGTGGCGGGCTGGCGCTTGGTGCTGGAAGTGTTCAACACCACGGCGCCCTTGAAAGACGCGGCTGCCGCACCGTCAGTTGACGGCGGCGCGGCCGTCGGCCAGTTGCCCACCAAGCGCGACCAATAGGCTCAGCCCAGTCGCAGTACTTTTTTTCAAACGGCCCCGTTTCCTCACAGGCGGGGCCGTTTTCGTGTAGCAATAAACCGCGGCAGCGAAGGCAGCAACGCCTTCATGCCAGGGTAGTGTCGTGAGGCAGAAGCACCGGAGCCGTCCAACTGCGAGCCGTTTTTGGACGCAGGGGCTCTTTCGGGCACCGCAAACTTCAAAAGTTGTCGTTTGTGAAGGACCTGGCCGCATCTAAGGGAACGACGCGCAACTCACTGCTTTGACTAAAGAGGGGTGCGCCGTTCTGGTTGTTCCCGGTGCTAACGTAATCTTGCGGTGCAACCTTTGTGACCTATTCGGCGCACGCATGACCCCATCATTACCTGTTCCGGCCCAATGGCCCGACCGCTACGGCGACGAGCTGTACCGCTTTGCCTTGAGCCGGGTGAGCGACTCGATAGTGGCCGAAGAATTGGTGCAGGAGACTTTTCTCAGTGCCCTCGACGGCTTGGCCACGTTTCGGGCTGAAGCTTCGGAGCGCACGTGGCTTTTCGTCATTCTGCGCCGCAAAATCATCGACCACTACCGCCGACAGGCCCGCGTCACGCTCGTTGGGCTTGACGAAATCAGCGAAGAGGGGCCCACCGAGACCGATTTCTTTTCCCCCGAAAACGGTCATTGGGCTAACTCGCAGGCTCCCGCCAGCTGGCTGAATGCCGATGCCGCGCTGGAGCAAGCCGAACTGCACGACATCCTGCAGCGCTGCCAGCAGCGGCTGCCGCCCCAGCAGGAGGCCGTGTTCGCCATGCGGTTTGTGGAGGAATTATCCGCCGAGGAAATTTGTCAGGAGCTGGGTTTGAGTTCCGCCAACTACTGGGTTATCGTGCACCGGGCCAAGCTGCAACTGCGCCGCTGCCTGGAAAAGCACGGCCTGGGCAAGAATTAAATCACCCGTTATGCTACGACTCATTACTTGCCAGAACGCCACCCTGCTGCTGGAGCAGCAGGCCGACCAACCGGCCCGGCGCTCAACCCGGTTTAGCCTGTGGCTGCACCTGCGCTACTGCCCCCACTGCAACCGCTACGCCAAGCAAACGGCCTTCGTTGCCGACCTGGCGCGCGCATCGGCTGGGGCGCGGGCCAGCGCGGGCCCCGGGCTTTCGGCCGCGGCCAAAGAGCGGATGCGCCAGCGCCTGGCTACCGCCGGTTAGCTTATTACGCGCCGGTAGGAGCGAGGCGCACCACCAGCCCGTCGGTGCGGGGCGTGAGGCGAATCTGGCAGCTCAGGCGGCTGCCTACGTGCACCACGGGCAGGGTTTCGAGCATATCCAGCTCGTCGTCGCCGGGCTCGGGGAGGGCGGGGCCGGCCAGCACTTCCACGTGGCAGGTGGCGCACAGGGCCATGCCGCCGCAAGTGGCCATGATGTCGTAGCCGCTGGCTTTCAGCAGCTCCATCAGGCTCAGGCCCATGTCGGTGGGGCCGACGAGTTCGGTGCGCTGACCGGGCGCTTCCTCGACGTAGATGCGGATATCTTCTTCCATAAGGTAAGATGGTGAAATGGTGAGGTGGTGAGGCCGATGTTTTGCTGGAACAATTTGCGCAGCACGCGCAAATAGAACGTCAAACTCACCACCTCACTATTTCACCAGCTCACATAGTGGGTACCCCGTTCACCGTGGTGTACTTGAGGGTGTACTTTTTGTCGGGGAAAATGTATTTGAACGCGCCCTGGCACATCAGCGCGGCCTCGTGAAAGCCGCAGAGGATGAGCTTGAGCTTGCCGGGGTAGGTGTTGATGTCGCCAATGGCAAACACGCCGGGCAATGACGTACTGTAGTCGAGCGTGTCAACTTTCACGGCGTCATTTTCCAGTTCCAGGCCCCACTCGCCGATGGGGCCGAGCTTGGGCGTGAGGCCGAACAGCGGGATAAAGTGGTCGAGCGGTACGGTTGCGGCGGTGCCGTCGTTGGCCGTGATGGTCACCTCCGACAGCTTGCCGTTGCCGTGCAGGTGCGTGACGTTGGAGCTGAGCACCAGCTTGATTTTGCCGGCTTCGGCCAGCTTCTGCACCTTTTCGGCCGAGTCGGCGGCGCCACGGAAGGTGGTGCCGCGGTGCACGAGGGTCACATCCGCCGCCACGTTGGCGAGGAAGTTGGTCCAGTCCAGGGCCGAGTCGCCGCCGCCGGCGATGACGATTTTCTTGTCGCGGAAATGCTCCGGGTCGCGCACCATGTAGTGCACGCCTTTGCCGCCTTCAAACTGCTCCAGGTTCTCCACGGCCGGTTTGCGCGGCTCGAACGAGCCCAGGCCGCCGGCAATGGCCACGGCCTTGCACTGGATTTCGGTGCCGTCGGTGGTGTAAAGCTGGAAGGAGCCGTCGTCGAGCTTGGCAAACCGCTCCACCCGCTCGCCCAGCGTGAAGGTGGGGTGGAAGGGCTCAATTTGCTTCATGAGGTTGTCCACCAGGTCGCCGGCCAGGATTTCGGGAAAGCCCGGAATGTCGTAAATCGGCTTTTTGGGGTAAATCTCGGAAAGCTGGCCGCCGGGCTGGGGGAGGGCGTCCACCACGTGGCAGCGGAGCTTAAGCAAACCGGCTTCAAAAACGGCGAACAGGCCGACTGGGCCGGCCCCGATGATGCAGATATCGGTCGAAATCGTATTGGGCATAGGTGCAAATAGGGCCGGACTAGGCGCCGGGTTCAGCGCGGCTTTTCCCGGGGGTGGCCGCGGCAACAAAGGTACGGCCCACGGCCGGGGCCGCCAACGCGACCCGGCTGATAACAAGAAGAAGGCGCAAATCGTTGGCTACTGGCGCAATATCGGCGGGAAGCTACTTGGCAAACGTCAGGCTTTGTTCCACGGCCGCTTGGTAGTGCAGGTCGTCCAGGAACTGGGCGGCGTCCCACAAGTTGAGGAACTGCCGCACCGGCATGGCCAGGCTGGTGGTTACCTCGTCGAGGCAGCGGCGGGTGGTTTGGCCCGGCACGTGGATTTCGGCCACCATGCGAATGCCGCGTTCCATAATTAAATTTTCAACTTGTTTGAATCCGGCTTTTAGCTGCGGGTTGCCTTGGTTGATGACCTGCATGTCGCTAAGAATGCTGAATCCGGGCTGCACTTCGGCCAGGGCCGCGCCCCAGTCGGCGAGGTACTGCGGCAAGGCCGTAGCGTCCCGCATCTGGTCGAAATTTTGGTAAAAAATCAGGTTTTTGGCAACGTCCACCGTGAGCTGGTACTCGGGACGAAAAGCAATGAGGCGCATGGCAACACGAAAGCAACAGGAACAAGACGGCTCAACCGTAGCACGATATTAGTACGTAGAGCGGGATTCGTATTTATCGCGGCGCAAAACAAACGGAACGGTGCCGCGAAGTGAAGCCGCGCCGCAGGTGGAGCCGCACCGGTTAAGTGCCTAACCAGAAGGGTGACAGGCCGTCAGCTCACTTCCTGCCGCGCGCCGAACGTTCACGGTTAGCCACGCCAAGCCGTCTTTGTGAATAAGCGCCGAAAGCCCCAGCCAACCCGCTAAAACCGACCGGCACGTACCACCAGCGCCGCGAATGCGTTTAACAGCGAATTTCGGCCACGGGGCAGTTCGTTGCGTAATGCCTATACTTCGCCAAAATCTTGCCCAGCGCTTGTACTATGCCATTATTTGTTTCTGCGAGGCAGCCTGCCGCGCGACTTTTTCACGGTTTCTGGCGCATCGGGGCGCTTTTCGGCGTTCTGGCAGTGGTGAGCAGCTGCGGTTCCGAACCGGCCGAAACAACGGCCACCAAACCGGCCAAAGGCAACAAACCCGCCGCGCCGGCCCCGGCAGAAGCGGCTCCGTTGAATGTGAGCATATTTCTGGAGTATTCGGGGGGTATGCGAGGCTTTGTGCCCCGCGGCGGCGCCGACAAGCCCGCCACGGAGTTTCAGAAGCGCATCGGTGCGCTCATCACCGAAACCCAGGTGAGCGGCGCGGTGGCCAACCGCAAGTATTACCTCTGTGAGAACGCCGCGCCCCGCGCCGTGCAATTTGCGCAGCTGCGCGACGTGGTTCAGGGCGAAGTCAACCAGGCCGCGCTCGGCACCGAGCTGCCGCAGATGCTTGAAGGCATTCTGAGCATGCCGCAGGCCGCGCAGCAGGTGAGCGTGGTTATCTCCGATTTTATCTATGGGCCGGCGCGTAAATCCGACTTCTCGCAGCTGCCCAACCTCATTCGCACGTCCATTGCGCCCGTGAGCCAGCAGCAGCTGGCCGTGGCCGTGTTCGGCGAAACTTCGAAATTCTACGGCACTTACCACCCGGCCGTGAAAACGCCCCTGGCCAAGCGCACGCTGAATGGCGAGAAAGTGCCGTACTACGTGTGGGTGATTGGCCCGCCCGCGCTGGTGGCGCGCTACGCGGCGGAGGTGTTCCGGAACGCGCCGGCCCAGCAGGCTTTCTTCGGACTGAAAACGACCACGCCGGCTTTTGCGCCCGTGCTCACCAAACTCACCGACGCCAAGTTGAAGCCCAGCGGCAGCGTGTACGGCGAAGGCAACGGCCTAACCCTGAATGTTTCGGACGACCCGGCCGACTTTACCGTGGGCATGAATTTGAAAGAATTGCCCGCGGCGTGGCAGCAGCCGGCCTTTTTGGCCCAACATCTGCAGGTGCGCTTGCCCAACGGCCAGGCCAGCGTGGTGCCCAACTCGGTGCGGCCGCTCACCGAGGACGAGCAAAGCGGCCAGCCGGTGCTGGCCCCGTTCACCCACGTGCTGCGGCTGCGGGTGAGCAAGCTGGCCGCGCCCACCGCCACGCTGAGCGTGGCCCTGCCCGCCCCGGAAACGCCGGAATGGGTGAACTCCTGGTCCACGACCAACGACAATACGCCGGCCCCGCGCACGTTTGGCCTCGACCAAATTCTGGCCGGCGTCCGCCAATCGTATCCAAGTCCACTGCCCCCCGTATTCACGGTTCAGCTTCCGCTCAAAAACGACAAGTGAGGCGGCGTGGGCCGGTAGGGGCCGGTCACCGGGACGGCCACGGTGCTGCTGAACCGGTGAGTTCGACCGTTGCAACTCCTTGTTTAACGCCTAAAATCCCCAATCCAACGCCGACGGCTATTGCTCCGTCATCCGGCGCGCCTTTTATAACGTCTTCCAGAGCTGCACACCTACTCTTCGACTAGTTAACCCCGCCCTCTTTTTCATGCAAACGTTCTTCACCAGCCTGTATTCGGCTCTCATTTCCATCTTCCAAAGCCAGCGCCCGGCCGACTACGGCTTGTACAAAACCGACCTTTTTTCGCTCGTGGGCTGGAGCACGCTGGGCGTGGCCCTGCTGCTGGTGCTGGCCTTTTACTACGTCTTCAACTCGGCCCTGCGCACGGGCATGTTTCGCACCACGCACTGGGTGCTGACGCTGGCCTTGGCCGCCGGACTGGGCACTTTCCTGGCCCACAGCCTGAGCAAAGGCCACGGCGCCGAAGCCAGCAGCTACCTCGGCTATTTCATGGTGGTGAACATGGTGGTGGCCGCCCTGTGGTTCCTACTGTTTTCGGTGCTGCTGAAGCGCTGGAGCACGTACGCCCGCACTACGCCGTTTGTGGGGCCGTTCTAGAAAGTTCTACGAGGCGCCTCACCCCCCGGCCCCCTCTCCGCAGGAGAGGGGGAGCCAGCCAGCTAAATTATTGTTTTTGAAGTACACTTAATTTTCCCTGCCTTCTTGGCTCCCCCTCTCCCGCGGAGAGGGGGCCGGGGGGTGAGGCTTTTGTCAGAACAAGCTATGTCCAAACTATTCATCTTTGCCGTGGGCGGTACCGGGGCTCGAGTGCTGCGCTCCCTTACCATGCTGCTGGCCTCGGGCGTGCGCATTCCCAACTGCGACCAAGTGGTGCCCGTCCTCATCGACCCCGACACCCAGAACGGCGACGTGACCCGCACCGTGGCCCTGCTCAAGCGCTACGCCCGCATTCACGAGGCGCTGTACGGCGACGGGCAGAAAGAAAAAGCCGGCTTCTTCAGCCAGCCCATGAACACGCTGGCCCACCTGAACACGAGCGGTGGCGGCGAGGAGTTGCGCGACTCCTTTGTGTACGACTTCGGCGGCATCAGCCAGCCGTTCCGGGATTACTTGAAGTACAACGACCTTTCGGTAGAATCGCAGGGGCTGGTTGATTTGCTGTTTACGCAGGACAGCCTGGCGGCTAACCTCGACGTGGGTTTTCGCGGCTCGCCCAACGTGGGTTCGGTGGTGCTGAACGCCGTGGTGCAGTCCAAGGAAATGCGCTACCTCGCCCAAAGCCTGCA
>DASVTG010000339.1:0-8034 GCA_036387695.1 Hymenobacter sp.
TCCAGTCCATCACGTCGGACAACGCCGTGTTGGTCGACATCAAAGGCATGTACCGCGGCAAGATGAAAGAGCTGCAGTACTGGAGCTTGTAAGTTTGAAAATCAGTATTTGCAGCAGCATAATTAGATTGAACCATGGCAACGAATCGCACGAAAATTCTCGTAACTGGCGGGGCAGGCTACATTGGCTCGCACGCCGTGGTTGAGCTCTATCAGGCTGGTTACCAGCCCATCATCGTCGATGACTTTAGCAATTCGCAGGATTCGGCGGTGGCGGGCATTGAAGCCATTTTGGGCACGCCGGTGCCAACGCACCGCATCGACTGCGGCGACGAGGCCAGCCTGCGCGGCGTGTTCGAAAAGGAGGGCGACATCCAGGGGGTTATCCATTTTGCGGCCTTTAAAGCCGTGGGCGAATCGGTGGCCAAGCCGCTGGCTTACTTTCAAAACAACGTGGGTTCCCTGCTCACCCTGCTGGCGGTGATGCCCGGGTTCGGGGTGGAAAACCTGGTGTTTTCGTCCTCTTGCACGGTGTATGGCATTCCCGACGCCCTGCCCGTGACGGAAGCCACGCCCACCAAGCCCGCGTCGTCGCCTTACGGGCGCACCAAGCAAATGTGCGAAGACATCGTGCACGATGTATCGGCCGCGCCGGGCAATAAGCTGCGCACCATTCTGCTGCGCTATTTCAATCCCATTGGGGCGCACGAGTCGGCCAAGATTGGCGAGCTGCCCTTGGGCGTGCCCAACAACTTGGTGCCGTTCATCACCCAAACGGCGGCCGGCATTCGCGAGAAGCTGACCATTTACGGCTCCGATTACGACACACCCGACGGCACCAACGTCCGGGATTACATCCACGTCGTGGACCTGGCCAAGGCGCACATCGTGGCCGTGCAACGGCTGCTGGACCGCAAAGCCACCGAAACGGTGGAAACGTTCAACGTGGGCACGGGCCACGGCAATTCGGTGCTGGAAGTGGTGCAGGCCTTTGAGCAGGCCAGCGGCCAAAAGCTCAACTATAGCATTGGGCCCCGCCGCCCCGGCGATGTGCCCGCCATTTACGCCGATGCCACAAAGGCGGAACAAGTGCTGGGCTTTAAAACAGAAACCTCTCTGCTGGATTCGCTGGCCAGCTCCTGGAAATGGCAGCAGACGCTGGGTAAATAACTCTCTCTTATGAAAATTCTCATTACCGGCGGGGCTGGTTTCATTGGCTCTCACGTTGTTCGGTTGTTCGTCACCAAATACCCGGACTACCAGATTCTCAACCTCGACGCGCTGACTTACGCCGGCAACTTGGAAAACCTGCGCGACGTTGAGAACGCGCCGAATTACCGGTTTATCAAAGGCGACATTGCCGACCAGTCGTTCATCGACCAGCTGTTTGCCAACGAGGAGCCCGACGCCGTCATTCACCTCGCGGCCGAGTCGCACGTGGACCGCAGCATCACCGACCCCATGGCGTTTGTGAAAACCAACGTCATCGGCACCGTGAATTTGCTGAACGCCGCTCGCTTGCTCTGGCAGCCGGGCGGCTACGCCGGCCACGTGTTCTACCACGTGAGCACCGACGAAGTGTACGGCTCGCTGGACTTCGGCCCCGAGATGTTCACCGAGGAAACGGCCTACGACCCGCGCTCGCCTTATTCAGCTTCTAAAGCTAGCTCCGACCATTTTGTGCGCGCCTGGCACCACACCTACGGCCTGCCCATCAAGCTGAGCAACTGCTCGAACAACTACGGCCCCAACCACTTCCCCGAGAAACTGATTCCGCTGGCCATTCACCGCCTGCGCACCGGCCAGCCGGTGCCCGTGTACGGCAAGGGCGAAAACGTGCGCGACTGGCTGTTTGTGAAAGACCACGCCACGGCCATCGACGCGGTGTTCCACAAAGGCAAGAACGGCGACACCTACAACATTGGCGGCGTGAACGAGTGGCAGAACCTTAAGCTCATCGAGCTGCTGTGCGACGTGGTGGACGAGAAAACCAGCCAGGCGCCGGGCACCTCGCGCAGGCTCATCAAGTTTGTGACCGACCGCGCCGGCCACGACATGCGCTACGCCATCGACTCCAGCAAAATCATGAACGAGCTGGGCTGGAAGCCGAGCGTGACTTTCGAACAAGGCCTAGCCCAGACCGTGGACTGGTACCTTGAAAACGAAGAGTGGCTGAATAGTGTGACCAGCGGCGCCTATCAGGATTACAACCAGCAGCAGTACGCGGGGCGGTAGCGCTGCGCGCAATTAAAAATTAAGAATTAGGAATTAAGAATGGCTGCACAACGCGTTTGTCAGGGGGCATTTGAACGACCAATTTTTAATTTTTAATTCATAATTTTTAATTTAAAACGAAGTGTATAACACCCCTTTCCACGAGCAGCCGCTCGAGAATCTAACGTTCCTCGTTACCGGCGGCGCGGGCTTCATTGGCTCCAACATCGTGGAGTATCTGCTGAAATACGGCGTCAAAAAAGTGCGGACCCTGGACGATTATTCCAACGGCTTTCGCAAGAACCTGGCGCTGTTTGCCGGCGACGCCCGCCTGGAAATTCTGGACGGTGACATTCGTGACGCGGCCACTTGCGCCAGCGCTTGCGAAGGCGTGGACGTGGTGCTGCACGAGGCCGCGCTGGGTTCGGTGCCCCGCTCCATCAACGACCCCGTGCTGAGCAACGACGTGAACGTGGGCGGCTTCGTGCAGATGCTGACGGCGGCCAAGAATGCCGGCGTGAAGCGCTTCGTGTACGCGGCGTCGTCTTCCACCTACGGCGACCACCCCGGCCTGCCCAAAGTGGAGGACCGCATCGGCAAGCCCTTGTCGCCTTACGCCGTGACGAAGTACGCCAACGAGCTGTACGCCGACGTGTTTGCCCGCACCTACGGCATGGAAATCATCGGCTTGCGCTACTTCAACATCTTCGGCCCGCGCCAGGACCCGGGCGGGGCCTACGCCGCCGTGATTCCGCTGTTCATCGACGCCATTCTGCAAAACCAGCCGCCCACGCTCAACGGCGACGGCGGCCAAACCCGCGACTTCACCTTCGTGGAAAATTGCGTGGAGGCCAACATTCGCGCCGCGCTGGTCGAAAACCCCGAAGCGTTGGGCCAAGTGTACAACATTGCCGTGGGCGACCGCACGTCGCTGGTGGAGATGTACGACATCTTGCGCGAGGAAGCTGGTTCGGACCTGGCGCCTACGTTCGGACCCGACCGGCCCGGCGACATCCGCGACTCGCTGGCCGACATTTCGAAGGCCAACCGCCTGCTGGGCTACCAGCCGCAGGTGCGCATCCGCGAAGGCTTGCGGCGGACGCTGGAGTGGTTCAAGGCCAACCAGGAATTCATCCAGGCGCGCAACTAAGCGTGAGGTTTCGCGAGGTTAGGCAAGGCCTCGCGAAGTGTGCTTTAACAACACATTGAAAGGAAAACCTTGCGTAACCTCTTTTAACCTCGCGAAACCTTGCGCTCATGAAAGGAATAATCCTCGCTGGCGGCTCCGGCACCCGCTTGCACCCGCTCACGCTGGCCGTCTCGAAGCAGCTCATGCCCGTGTACGACAAGCCGATGATTTATTATCCGCTGTCGATTTTATTGTCGGCGGGCATTCGGGAAGTGCTCATCATCACCACGCCCCACGACCAGGAGCAGTTCAAGAAACTGCTCGGCGACGGCAAAAACCTGGGCTGTGATTTTCAGTACGTGGTGCAAGAAGTGCCCAACGGGCTGGCGCAGGCGTTCGTGCTCGGCGCGGACTTCATTGGCCAGGACAAAGTGGCTTTGGTGCTCGGCGACAACATTTTCTACGGCGAAGGCCTGGAGGAATTGCTGAAGGCCAACAGCGACCCCACCGGCGGCGTGGTTTTCGCCTACCACGTGCACGACCCCGAACGCTACGGCGTGGTGGAGTTCGACGGCGACAACAAAGCCCTGAGCATCGAAGAGAAGCCGGCCAAGCCCAAAAGCAACTACGCCGTACCGGGCCTGTATTTCTACGACAACGACGTGGTGGAAATCGCCAAGAACCTGGAAATGAGCCCGCGCGGCGAATACGAAATCACCGACGTGAACAAGGAATACCTGCGGCGGGGCACGCTGAAAGTGGGCATCCTGGGCCGCGGTACGGCTTGGCTCGACACGGGCACGTTCGAAAGCCTGATGCAAGCCGGCGAGTTTGTGCGCGTAATTGAGCAGCGCCAGGGCCTGAAAGTGGGCTCCATCGAAGAAGCGGCCTACCGGCAAGGCTTCATCGATGCCGACCAACTCCGCGCCATTGCCACGCCGCTGCGCAAAAGCGGCTACGGCGACTACCTGCTGCACCTGCCCGAGCAGTTGGTGGTGGGAAAATGATTTCATTTAACAATTATCAATTAACATTTAACAGCCGTTCTAGCTGCGCCACGTGCGCCACTTGAGCATTGTTAAATGTTAATTGATAATTGTTAAATGAAATTACTCGTCCAGATACTGGTGCACGAACTTGATGGCCATGCTGCCCTCGCCCACGGCGGAGGCCACGCGGGCCATGGCCCCGGAGCGGCTGTCGCCCGCGGCGAAAATGCCGGGCACGCAGGTTTCGAGCAGGTAAGGTTCGCGCTCTTTTTTCCAGATGGTCGCGTAGCGAGGGTCCGTCACTAAGTCGCGGCCGGTGAGCAGGAAGCCTTTGCCGTCGCAGATAACCTGGTCCAGCAGCCATTCGGTGCTGGGCTTGGCCCCGATGAACACGAACAGCGCCCGCGCCGGCCGCTTTTCCACCGTACCGTTGATGTCGACCATCACGGCTTCGAGGTGGTCCTGGCCGCATACTTCCTTGATTTGGGAAAAAGGGAGTAACTCGATGTTGGGCGTGGTGCGAATCTGCTCGATGAGGTAGGCCGACATGCTGGCGGCCAAGTTGGCCCCGCGGATGACGATGAACACCTTGCGGGCATACGTGGCTAGGTACATGGCCGCCTGCCCAGCTGAGTTGCCGCCGCCCACGATGTACACGTCCTGCTCGTCGCAGCTGCGGGCCTCGGTGCGCGCCGCGCCGTAGTACACGCCCGCCCCGCTGAGGCGGTCGATGCCCGGCACGTCGAGCGTGCGGTAGCTCACGCCCGTGGTCAGCACCACGGCTTTGGTACTGATTTCGCTGCCGTCGCTCAAGGTCAGAAGTTTGTAGCCGTCCTGCACGCAGAGGCTGGCCACTTCCTGCGGCGCCAAGAATTCGGCCCCGAGGCGCACGGCCTGGGTCCAGGCGCGGTGGGCCAGCTCGGCGCCGCTCAGGCCGGTGGGGAAGCCCAGGTAGTTTTCGATGCGGGAGCTCGTGCCGGCCTGGCCACCCGGTGTCTGGCGTTCGATGATGAGGGTTTTCAAGCCTTCGCTGGCGCCGTACACGGCCGCGGCCAGCCCGCTGGGCCCAGCGCCCACCACCACCACGTCGTACATCTCCTGCGAGGCGGTGCTGTTGATGCCCAGGTGCTGAGCCAATGCCGCTTTGGTGGGATTGGGCACGGCGGTGCCATCCACGCAAATCACCAAGGGCAAGTCTGTCGATTCAAAGCCCTTGGCTTGCACCAGCGCTTGGGCGTCCGGGCTGGTTTCGTAGTCCAACCACTGGTAGCCCACCATGTAGCCGCTGAGGAAGTCCTTAAGCTCGTGCGAGAGCGGCGACCACTGAAATCCGATGAGCCGCACACCGTCAAACTTCGGCTTGTGGGCGGCTTGCCAGGCATTCAGCAAGTCCTGCAGGGTGGGGTAGAGCAGGTTTTCGGGCGGGTCCCAGGGCTTCATCAGGTAGTGGTCGATGCGGGCCGAGTTGATGGCCCGCACGGCCGCTTCCGTGTCGGCGTAAGCGGTGAGCAGCACGCGCTTGGCGTCGGGGAAATACTGGCGCGAGGCCGTAAGCAGTTCCACTCCTTCCAGCTCGGGCATGCGCTGGTCGGCCACAATCAGGGCGAGCGGCTCTTCTTTGGTGCTGAGCTCCTGAATGGTTGTCAGGGCCTCAGGGCCGGAGTTTACGCGCACGATGCGGTATTCCTGGCTGAATTCCTGCCGCAGGTCGCGGGCAATGGCGGCCAGCACTTGCGGGTCGTCGTCGACGGCGAGAATGATGGGTTTTTTGGCAGCCATAAGTTGATGTGCTGATTACGGGATGTCCTGATTAAGTAATGATGTAGCTGCAGTGTTCAGTCTCAGAAATAGTACTATCGACGCGTCCCCGAATTACCACGTCAGCACCTCCCATAATCAGCACATTAGATAGTCGCCGGCAGCCAGGCGCAAAATTCGGTATGGCCCGGCTGAGAGTGAACTTCCAGGCGCCCGTCGTGCTGCTTGATGATGCGTTGCGCAATATCGAGCCCCAGGCCCGAACCATCGCCGGCTTGCTTGGTGGTGTAAAACGGTTCAAAAATGTGGGGCAATACCTCGGGTGGGATGCCGGAGCCGTTGTCAATCAGGAACACGCGCACGAAATTGCCTTCGCGGCGGGTGCGCAAGGTCAGCTCGCCGCCCTGGGCAGGCAGGGCATCCACGGCGTTGTCAATCAGGTTGGTCCACACCTGGTTGAGGCTGCTGACCTGACCCCGAACCCGGGGTAAATCGGGGGCGTAGTCGCGGGTGAGGCGCACGTTTTTCTGGCGCAGCTGGAAGCCCAGCATGTTCACCGTGCTGTCGAGGCCCGCGGTGACGTCGAGCAGCTCGAAGCCGCCGGCGCGGTCCATGTGCGAATACGTTTTCACGTCGGCCACCAGCTTGCTGATGCGGGCGCCGGCCTCCTGCACGTCGTGGATGAGCTGCAGGGTCGACTGCTGGCACTCCAGCCACGCGAAGGCCGCCGGGCGCGCCGGGGCGGGCAGTACCTCGGCGGCGGTGCCCAGTATGTCTTCGGTCAGGCCGGTTTCGAGCAGGCCGGGCGCCAGCCGGAAGCCATCGGCCACCCCTTGGTCGGTGAGCCAGTCGGCCAGCTCGTCTTCCCGCGCCGACTGCTGCATCGGCGAGAGGTGCGGCACGGGCGCGTCGGCCTCTGCGGCCACGGGCACGGCCAAGGCCGCGAACGCGCACAAAGCGGCTGGGTCGGCGCACTTTTCGATTAGCTCTTGCAGCAGTCGGGGTTTGGCGGCGGCGCGCTCGGCCAGGGCCTGGGCGGCGCGGGCAATGGCCGCGGCGGGATTGTTGAGCTCGTGGGCCAGCCCGGCCGAGAGCTTGCCCAGCGCCCGCAGCTTGTCGTCGCGCTCCTGGTTGCGGACCTGGTCGCGGCTGCGGTCGTTCATCACGGCCACCAGGCGTTGGGTGAGCTCGGGGCTGACCTGCTCCAAGGCAGGGAAAAGGTCGCGGTGCAGGTGGAAAAAAAGCGAGTCGCCTACGGCCACGGCCTGGCCCCCGATGACGCGCAGCCGCGAGTAGGGCAGCACCCCCGTCACCTGGCCCGCTTCGACCCGGAGAACGGGGTCGCGCTGTGCGCCTTTTATCGCGTAAAACTGCATTCCGCCCCGGATGATGGCCGTCATCAGCTCGGCCGGGGAGCCGGGCTCGAATATAATTTCGCCGTCGAAAGCCGTGCGGGTGGAGCCGTGGTCCAGCAGCCATTGCAGCGTGGCCTCGGGCAAGCCGGCGAAGGCCGTGACGGTGGCCAGGTCGGCCGCGGCAAGGGAAGCGAGGGAGGGAGTCATATGAGCACCATGATACTGCGGCCGCCGTTGTTGGAAGAGGCCGTATTAACTTGCCAAGGATGAGCAGTGAGCGTTTTCAACCCGTTAGTTAATGACGTATAAATGACCAATTATACTTTAAAAGCTCGCTTCTTTTGCGTCGCAGGAGAGCGGCAATCATGGAAGATGTGGAGCCGTTTTGCGAAACCACTCGCCGTGGCGCTGAGTATCTATGCAGCGGCAGGGGCGTCGGTGGCAACGGCGCAACAGCGCCCCCAAGTGGCTACGCGCATTGATTCGCTGCGTGCGGCGCGCGACGGCGTGCCCCAAACTTTTCCGGCCCTGATTACCCTCACCAGCGGCAAGCAGGTGCGCGCCTATCTGCCCTCCTACACCACCTGCTT
>DASVTG010000340.1:0-12308 GCA_036387695.1 Hymenobacter sp.
CTACACGAGGACCGGCGTATTTTGGGCATGACGTACCGAAACCTGGTGCTGGCCTGCAATGGCAAGACCGGCGACACCGTGCATTGCGACAAACACCAAGTAAATGCCGACATTACCATTCCTTTATTTGACCGAGCGGCAATGGCCCGCGTCACCTTTTCTAATGGTGGTCGAATAGGGCTGGCCAGTCACCAAGACGAGGTTGGCGATGATGACGCCCGGCCCGGTCTGCTCAACCTCAATGCTGCCGCGCTGGTCAGTCGCCGTCGTCAGCGGTGGTTCGCCGTTGCTGATACCCTCAACAAACAAGGCCGCTGGAAAGAAAGCGAGTTGGAAAAACAGGTTCAAACCTGGGCCAACAAGGACAGCAAAGGATACTTGCGTGAAGACTGCGAATGTGTAGTGTACTTGTTACGAGACAAGTTGCGCTTGCTGCGCTCCCAACCTAAAGTATCTGCTCGGAGAGCTAACTAGGCATTAAAACGCTAAAGCAAGAAAAAGCTTTGGCGCTCCACATCTGCCAATCAATTCCATTGCCCGCTTCAACGATGACATGAGCCTAGCGGATACGACCGATACGGCCAGAACGCACACCCACTAAGAAAGCATGCTAATAAGTTGTCCGAAACCGACACGCACGCAGTGCGCGAAAGAGTACGCCTCCAACTCGCCCAACTGCCCTTAATAAAAAAGTTTCGACCGACCGGCTTGTCCTTACTCAAAACTCAAACGCCCTTCCGGCCACGTGGCTGGAAGGGCGTTTTTGCACGCTTTGTGTTAGCCTTAGCGCTTTTCACGCGGAAGCAGTCAGCAAAAAAGGTTTTAGCGCTACCTCGAGCCTGTCGGAAAAGAGTTAGGTAAGAACAAGCCAACCGGCTGGGGCTTTTTGCTTGCACCGGACGGGACGTTGGGCGTAAAAAACTACTCCTTCTCGAAACGCTGGTGTACTACCTCGCCGCCGTTCGAAACCTGGATGTAGTAGAGGCCTTTGGGCAAGGACGACACGGCTACCTGGCCTTTGCCGTTGTGGCTAACCTGCGTCATTTCGTGGCCGCGGAGGTCGTACACGCGCACCGAGTAAGCGGAGCCGCGCGCTGCGGCCGGCATTTCCACGTTCAACACGTCCGAGGCGGGGTTGGGGTAGAAAGAAGCGGGCGCGGTGGCCATGCGGCCCAGGGTGGGGGCGGTGCCGCCTTGGGAAGTCAGGAGCGAAGCGCGGGCGCCGCCCGTCACAAACAGCGCGTCCATGCGGGTGCTTTGGCCGGCAGTGAACATGTACATGCAGCGGTCGTAGGTGTAGTCCATGTAGTTCATGAACATGTCGCCGCTGGTGGTGTTGCCGCAAGTCAGGCGGGGGAAGGCGGGGCAGCCGCCGTTGCTGGTTTGCTGGGTGGGGGTGTCGTTCACCAGGTCATTGCCGCAGGAAGCATCGCCCCAGATGTGGCGCAGGTTCAGCCAGTGGCCCACCTCGTGGGTGGCCGTGCGGCCGCCGTTGTAGTTGGCGGCCGTGCCGCCGGGCGTCGACGAGTACAGGCACACCACGCCGTCGGTGGCCGCGGCCCCGCCGGGGAACTGCGCGTAGCCGAGCAAGCCGCCGCCCAGGTTGCAGAGCCAGAGGTTCAGGTACTGGTCGCGGGGCCAGGCGTCGCTGCCGCCCCGCTTGGAATTCTTCACCGCGTCGTTGCTGCTGAACGAGCGGGTTTTGGTGGCCACGCGCAGCACGCCCGTGGTGGCGGCGCCGGTGGGGCTGCGCTTGGCCAGCACAAACCGGACGTTGGTGGCAGAAGCGGCCCCCGAAAAGGCGGCGGGCACGTTGCTGGCGTCGGCGTTGGCTTTGGCAAAGTCTTCGTTCAGCACCCGAATCTGGGCGTCAATCTCCGCCTGGGAGACGTTCTGGGCGGCGGTGTTGTACACCACGTGCACCACTACCGGAATGACAACGGGCGTGCCGGCGGTGACGCGCTGAAACATGGCCGGCTGGGCCATGAGCCGCTTGGTTTGGGCTTCGATGGCTTCCATGCGCTTGCCCCGGGCCGGGTCGGCGGCCAGCTGCTCCTCGTAGACTTCCATGGTGGCGCAATTGCGGCCACCGCCCACGCCGGGGCCCGCAGCGGGAGCCACGCGGTTTTCGAGCGTTTCGGTGCGGCCCGGTTGCTGGGCGCGGCCGGTTTGGGCCTGGGCGAAAAGTGGGGCAGCGCAGCTAACGAAGGCCAACGCTGAAGCGTAAAGTTTGTTCATGAGCGAAATAATGGGGGAGAAAGTGTGGATAAATGAAAAGACAATGTAAGGATTTAATTTTTACAAAACGCAGCCGTGTTTTGCAAGAAACGCAACGCTTTGAGCCTAAACCGGGCATTTAGTTGCCATATAAACCAGAAACACCCCGCTTTACTGCATGAATTCGCAATGAGCGGCTTCCACGCAAACCTTAGCTACGGACGTTGCGCGGGTCCGGTGCTTTCCAGGAAAGGATTAGAGCTTATTCGCAAAAAAAGCCCGTCACGCTGAACTGGTTGAAGCATCTCTGCCGCAATACTAGAGCGGTTTCGGCATCAGTGTACAGGCCCCGACGCCCTGGGCATCCGACCGGTTGGTAGTAGGGCGCTGCCTCCGGATGGGGTTGACAACCACCGGTCGGACGCCCAGGCCGTCCGACCGGCAGGCGTACCCCGACGCCGAAACCGCGCTAAGCTTAATTAGTGGCGCAAAAGAGATGCTTCGACTCCGCTCAGCATGACGGCTCTGGTTTGTTCCGGATAAGCGTTTTTCGGATGCGCTCTGGTGGGTGCTGCTGGAAGGCATCAATCAAATTCAAATGAGTTTATCGACAAGCAGAATAACTCATTCATTACTTCGCGTGCGGACATAAAAAAGCCCTTGACCGCGTGGCCAAGGGCTTTTTTACTGGAAAACGCGAAGGATTAGAACAGGAAGTCGAAGCCCACGAAAATCAGCTTCTCCTCCCCCACCGAGTACGTGGCGTTGATGACGGCCTGCTTGAGGATGTCGAAGTACACGCCGCCGCCGAAACCGCTGTGGAAGGCGTCGATGCCGGAGCGCACGTCGTTGTCGGAATACACGCGGCCAAAGTCGGCGAGGCCGAGGATGCCGGCTTTGCCCGGGAACAGGTAGGCGTTGAAGGAGAACAGCTGCAGGCGCGCCTCGGTGTTGGCGTAAACGCTGCTGCGTCCGGCGAAGCGGGTGCGGCGGTAGCCGCGCAGGTTGGTGGTGCCGCCCAGCGTGTTGGCCTGGTAGAAGCGGTAGTCGCCGATGTTGTGGGCCACGCCGATGCGGCCGGCGTAGGTAATCTGGAAGGGGAAGTTGGGCGTGAGGTAGGCCCGGATTTCCGAGGTGAGGCGGCCGAACCGCAGCTGCTCGCCGTTGAGCTGGAAGTTGTACTGCGCCTCGTTGTACCACCGGATGCCGATGCGCGGGTTTTTGGGCGACGAGCTGGCGTCGATGTTGAAGTACAGCAGGCCGCCGAGGTACTGGTTCACTTGAAAGTCGGAGCGGCGCACGCCAAATTCGGGGTTGTCCAGGTCATCGCCGATGTTCTCGCGAATGACCGACCCGATGGGGTTCTGCTCGACCCGAAACTGGTCGTACTGCGGCCCGAAGCCCATTTTGAGAAAGCTGAACAGGTTGCGCTCCAGGGTGGGCGCTACGTAGAGGCGGTCGAAGCGCACGCGGTACGAGTTGTTCACGGTGCGCACGGTCACGCGGCCCCGGTTTTCGTCGGGCGCGGCCAGGTTGGCCGTGTTGTTGCCGAGGCCGAAGAAGTTGTAGAGCAATTGCGGGCCGTAGTACTGCGCCGCCACCCGCAAGTCGTACTTGCCAAACACGCGGGTAAACTGCCCGGTGTAGCGCAGGTTGTAGGCGTCGCGGGCCGGGGCGAAGTTGGCCACGATGGTCTGCTCCGAGGCAAAGGGCTCGCGGCGGAAGCCGTAGCGGCGGTGCGTGACGCCGCCGCCCAGCAACAGGCCGTCGTCGACGTTATAGCCGAAAAACAGGGCCGGACCGGTGTAATTCAGGCGGTAGTCTTTCAGGTCGAAGCGCTTGGGGTGGTCGTAGCGGCTTACGTCCACGCCGGGCTCCAGGCGCAGGCGGGTTTCCTTGCCCGCGTTGATGACGTTGCCGGTGTCGGCGTCGTACACGTGGGTTTTGTGGCTGGAGCCCGACACGTGGCTCACGTCCGTAATCGTGTCGCGGCCAGTGCCCGCAATCAGGCGCATCTGAATGCCCTTGGGCGCGTCGCCCTTCACTTCGTACACGTCGTTGCCACTGATGCCGTAGAGGCGAATTTCATTGGTCACGCCGCGCTCAATCACCCGGTCGTAGAGCGTTTTGCTCAAGGCGCCTTCCTTCGTGATTTTGCGCACCGTGACGTGGCTGTTGCCATTGGGCAGGCGCTCCACCACAAACTTCTCGTTCTTTTCCGTGCCGCGCACTTCCACGATTTTGGCCACCACGTTGGCGTAGTCCGCGGCCAGCTGGGGCAGCAGGTCGCGCCGGCTTTTCAGCTTGGCAATGATTTCGGGGCCGTGCAGGTCGTAGATTTCCTTGGGCCACTTCTGGCGGAAGGCTTTTTCAATGACTTCGTCGGTCAGGTGCTCCTTCATGTACTGGGCCTGGGCCACCCACTGCTCGCGCGAGACGCCGCTCAGGAAGGTGCGGTCGTTGCTGAGGCCGGTCTGGTTCAGGCCTTTGTAGTCGGCGTAGTCGGCCCCGAAGTTCTGGAAGTTGCGGATGGCAAACTTGCGGCTGACGATGAACGGCAGCAAGCCGTCGCCCTTGAAGAAGGCAATGTCGCGGTCTTCGGGCACGGCCGTGAAGGTGCGGTCGCCGTCTTTGCTTTTCACCTCGGCCCAGCGCCACTGGTCTTCGTGCCGGTCCCAGTCGCCTATCCACATGTCAAAGAGGCGCGAGCGGGCAAAGGCCAGCTGGTCCACCTTGTTGTCGTTGTCTTCGAGCAGGCGTTCGAGCAGCTTATCGGTGCCCACCAGGTTTTTGGCGAAGCCCAGGCTGGCCACGTTGCTCTGGTCGTCCTTGGCGTCCTCTTCTATCGCCGCGGGCTTGTTGGAAAACACGCTGTAGTACTGGACCAGCAAAGGGTCTTGCGGAATGTACACCGGCTCGGGGTTGGTGTGCAGAATGCCGGCGGCCGAGGCCAGCGGCGGCAGCACAAACGAGGCGTACGGGTGCTGGGCCGAAATCTGGTCCTGCAAAATGTCTTTGGCGAAGCCCGTGCGCAGGGCTTCGGGCAGCACCGCGGCGGGGTCTTTGTCGATGCCGCGCAGCGAGAAGTTGTGGCCGGCTTCGTTGCGCACCTTCAGCGAGGCGGTCTGTTTGCCGCCGCCGGTTTTGTAGGGCGTCAGGCCGCCTTTGTCGGTGGCCAGGTCCAGCAGCGGAAACTTCACGGGCGTGGCCCACTCCTTGCGGTAGTGCTCGCCCAGCAGCCAGTTGTGGAACTTGCCGTGCTTGTTGTAGCCCGGGTTCACGGCCACCACCACGCTGCTGTCGCGGAAGTTGGGGCGGTTGGCCAGGGTGCCGGCGCCCTGGGCCGATGCCGCGGCCGAAGCGTCTTCTTTTTCCTTCTGCTTTTCCAGGGGCGTGACCGGCGCGGCGGGGTCGGCGCTGGCCACGGCGCTGGTTTTGTGGGCGTAAAGCGGCGTGCGGAACACCAGGCGAGCCCGGTCGCCGCTGCCTTCGGGAATGTAGTACTCGGTCCACACCTGGCCGTCGTCGTAGTAGTTCACGCGGGCAAAGCCCTTTTCCTTGTCCGAAAACAAGGCCCCGCCGCCGTCGCCGGGCTTCACGTGCTGGGTTTTGCAGCCCGAGCCGCTCACGATGAAATTGGTGGTGCCCTCCTTAAAAAACTGGAGGTTGTGCTCGTGCCCGGCCGCGTAAATGATGTTGGGGTACTTGTTGAAAATGTCCATCAGGCCCTTCTTGTAGGCTTGGTAGGCCGGGTAGGCCAGGTCCTGGCTCACCCCGCCGTACTTGCGGGCAAACGGGTAGATGGACCCGATGATGGGCAGCGGAATAAAGGCGTATTTGTAAACGATGCTGAGCGGGAAGAAATGGTCGCCCAGCGTGAAGTAGCCGCCGTGCACGCCGTCGCTGAACAGCGGGTGGTGGCCCACCACCATGATGTTCTTGTCCTTGTTGCGGGCAATGATGTCTTCCAGCTGCGCCATGAAGTCGGTTTCGTCTTCCACGCCGCAGCCGCCGTCGGAGCCGTAGGGGCGCTCGTTTTGCCGGGTCAGGAACCACTGCGAGTTCACGGTAATCAGCACCAGGTCGTCCTGCAGGCGCACTTCGTAGGGGCCGGGGCAGCCGTTGCTGGGCGTGATGAAGTCGCCGGTGTAGGAAAAGGCCGTGGAGTCGCTGGCCATGTAGGTTTCGGCGTAGCGCTGCTCGCGCAGCACCTGCTCTAGGCCGCCGGGCAGGCCCTGCTTCCAGTCGTGGTTGCCCGGAATCATGTATTTCTCGCCTTTGTAGCCCCGCAGCACGTCCATCTGGTCGCGCAGGCGGCGCTCCGACTCGGCCCGGTCGTAGGCGCCTTCCTCGGGCATGCCGTACTCGTACACGTTGTCGCCGAGGTAGATGGTGGTGCTTTTGCTGCCCGCGGCCATAATCTGCTTGCGCAGGAAATTGAGCGAAGGTTCGCCGCCGTTTTCTTTGGCAATGGGCTTGCCCACGTCGCCTATCAAAAACACGGTGTAGCGGATGCGGGAGCTGTCGGGCGGCAGCTTCGACTCCCAGCCGATGCCGGCCCGGCGGTAGTTGGGGCGGGCGCCGTGCGGGTTTTGGTCAGACTCACCGCCTTGGGCGAAGGATTGCAACGGGAACGCCAAAACCGCGCAGAGCAAGAACAGCGCGGAGCGAAAGCGAAAATTTAAGGGCATAAAGAAGGGAATGGGTGGGGCGCAGAAACCCCTTCGCGGGGGATTAAGTTAAATTTACGACCGCCGCGGCACTGGACGAATAGGCCCGTTACGCAAAGCGCGGGCACGCGGTTAGCCCGTGCTTTTTAACTTACGGTCGGCGCTTCGCGTTCAAAGCCGGCGAGCCCGCCGGATGGACTGGCCGTAGCTACGCTTCCCATGAAAGAAATGACCCCCGAAACCGTCGAAACCACGGGCATGCCCACGCCGGCGGACTCCTCGGAAACCCCTGAAAAAGAGCCCGGCCAGCTGCTGGCTTTGGCCGAGCCCGCGGCAGCTGCCGACAAGCCGGCCAAAGCCAAGGCATCGCTCTTGGTGAAAGAGGCAGAGGCCCATGTTATTGAAATGTTTACTAAGGAGTTGCAGCCGCAGCTCACCTACCACACCCTGCGCCACACCGAAGCCGTGGTGAAGGAATGCCGCGCCCTGGCCGTAGCCGCCAACCTCAGCCCCGAAGACACCGACGCCCTGCTGCTGGCTGCCTGGTTTCACGACACGGGCTACCTCGACGTGTACGACGGCCACGAGTACCGCAGCATGGAACGCGCCGCCAACTGGATGGCCGAGCACGGCGTGGACGCGCGCCAGGCGGAAGTCGTGAAGAACCTCATCCGGATAACGCACCGCGACGAAGCCCCCGAAACCGAGTTGCACAAGCTGCTGGCCGACGCCGACATGAGCAACCTGGCCCGCGACGACTTCCGCTCCAGTGCCGAGCTGCTGCGCACGGAATGGGAGCTGGTGTTTGGCAAAAGCTACTCCAACGCGGAATGGGCCGAGCTCCAGCTCAACTTCATGATGGAGCACAAGTACCTGTCGGACGTGGGCAAGGAGCGCTACAAGAAAGCCTTCAAGGCCAACCTGGCCGAGCAGCGCGAACAGCTGAAGAAGACCGAGAAAAAGCAGAAAAAGAAAAAGGAAGAGCAGAACGAGACCTTTGCCGACCCCAAACGCGGCGTGGAAACGATGTTTCGGACCATGTACGGCAACCACATCAAGCTCTCGGACATGGCCGACAAAAAGGCCGGCATGATGATACAGCTCAACGCCGTGCTGCTCTCGGTCATCATCACCTACCTCGGCGCCAAGTCGTCGGCGCTGGGTCCGGCCTTCACGCGCAACCCCGTGCTGGCCGTGCCGATGGGCATCTTGCTGATTACCTCGCTGGGCTCGGTGGTCACGGCCATCCTATCGGCTCAGCCCGACGTGACCAGCTTCAAGTGGCTGAAAAAGAGCCCCGAAATTGCCACCAACCGCCGCGTGAACCTGCTGTTTTTCGGCAACTTCACCAAGCTCAGCCTCGACAACTTCCAGAACGGCATCCGGGAGCTGATGCGCGAGAAAGAAGGCCTCTACACCAACATGGTAACCGACGTGTACTACCTCGGCGAGGTGCTGGCCCGCAAGTACGGCCTGCTGCGCACCAGCTATTCGGTGTTCATGGTCGGCCTGATTCTGACGGTGCTGTCCTTCATCATCGTGCTGCTGTACAAGTCGTAATTATTGCCAGCCAATAACTTCGCTTTGGAGGTGCGCCAGGCAGCCTGTTTCTTACCTTTGCAGCATGGCTGCGTAGTTCAAAGGATAGAATAGGCGTTTCCTAAACGCTTGATATGGGTTCGATTCCCGTCGTGGCTACTTTGATTATCAGATAGTTACAAAGGATGCTTTCAAATCGAAAGCATCCTTTTTTTAAGGCTTTGTCGCAAGCGCTACTTTGGCAGCAGCCCAGACAAGCTCTGTGGAAAGGATGCCATGGTCGAATTCCCAGTGATGATTGGGGCATAATGCCACCAGGTTGCTCAGCTCATTTACGTCGCCGACGAAAGCAGTGGGCAAAAATCCATTGATGGGCTTGATGTGGCACACTTCATAATGAACGGCGTAATCACAAATCGCACACGCTCTGGGCCGGTTAGACTGGCGGTAAGCAGCGCGCGCTAAGCTTCGGATTTGAGCCGCATATTTTTGAGCCGCATATTGCTGTAGCGCTTTGGATTTGAGCTGCTGCAACGAAACTCTCTGCCAATCAACAAAACTGGGATTGCAGTTGTCGCAGGTGGTGCGTCGGGTTTGAAGCGCGGCTCCGCAATGCTTGCAACTGCGGGCAATGGGCCGGCGGCTGGGAAAAAGGTGGCCATTGACGCGGTTGGCACACGAGCGGGAGCAATACTTTGCGTTGGCCGTGCGAGCGCCACAGTGCAGGCAATTATTCATGGCCCAAATTACTGGATATTGCCGGCCAAATTCGCCCCGCCGCATGAAGAAACTGCTGTCCCTGCTGCTCCTCGCTGCAACTACTACCCTCGCCCAGAAGCGCCCCGCCACCCAGCCGGAAAACCTTGTTCAGTACGCGCACCCCATGGTGGGCACGCAGAAAATGGGCCACACCTACCCCGGCGCCACCGTGCCCTTCGGCATGGTGCAGCTCTCGCCCGATACCGATACCCTCAGCTACGAGCTGAACGGCAAGTACAACCCCGACATCTACAAGTATTGCGCGGGCTACAACTACGACGACCGAAGCATCGTCGGCTTCAGCCACACGCACTTCAGCGGCACGGGGCACTCCGATTTGGGCGACTTCCTGCTCATGCCCACCACGGGCCCGTTGCAGCTCAACCCCGGCACCACCGACCGACCCCGGAGCGGCTACCGCTCCGCCTTCTCGCATAAGAACGAGGTGGCCGAGCCGGCCTATTACCAGGTGAAGCTCGACGACCACAACATCACCGCCGAGCTCACGGCCACCGCCCGCGTGGGCTTTCACCAATACACGTTTCCGGGCACGGAGCCGGCGCACATCATCCTGGACATGATGGCTGGCATCTACAACTACCCCGACAAAAACGTGTGGAGCTACGTGCGCATCGAAAACGACTCGCTCGTGACCGGCTACCGCCAAACCACCGGCTGGGGCCGCACCCGCACCGAGTACTTCGCCATGGAGTTCTCGAAGCCCTTTAAAACCTACGGCGCCCGCAAATACGACCCCAAAGAAGTGTACCGCGGCTTCTGGGGCCGCTTCGACCAAACGAAGAACTGGCCCGAGCAGGCCGGCCGCCAGTTGCGCCTGTACTTCGATTTCAGCACTGTGGCCAATGAGAAAATCAAGGTCAAGTTTGCCCTCTCGTCCGTGAGCAGCGCCGGCGCCCTGGCCAACATGCGCGCCGAGTTGCCGGGCTGGAACTTCGACCAAACCCGCCGCGCCGGCCAGCAACTCTGGCAGCAGGAGTTGAGCAAAATCACCATTCAAACGCCCAACCGGGCCGATAAGGAGAATTTCTACACGGCTCTCTACCACGCCTGCCTCAGCCCCACCATCTACCAGGACGCCGACGGCCAGTACCGCGGCCTCGACCAGCAAACCCACCGCGCCGAGGGCTTCGTGAATTACACCACCTTCTCGCTCTGGGATACCTTCCGGGCCCTGCACCCGCTCTTCAACCTCATCCAGCCCAAGCGCAACGCCGACATGGTGCAGTCCATGCTGGCCCACTACGACCAGAGCGCCGAGCACATGCTGCCCGTCTGGAGCCACCACGCCAACGAAAACTGGTGCATGAGCGGCTATCACAGTGTATCGGTCATTGCCGATGCCGTGATAAACGGCGCCGTGCCCCGCGACCAAGCAGAGCGGGCGCTGAATGCTTGCGTAACCACCGCCCGCCACCGCTGGTATGATGGCCTCGGCGACTACACTGATTACGGTTACGTACCAGATGGGCGCAGCGGCACATCAGTGTCCACCACCCTCGAATATGCCTACGATGACTGGTGCATAGCCCAACTCGCCCGAAAACTCGGCCACCAGGACCTCTACCAGGAGTTCAGCAAGCGCGCCACCAACTGGCAAAATGTGTTCGACCCGCGCGCCAACGCCATGCGTCCGCGCCTGGCCGACGGCAGCTTCCGCCCCAAGTTCGACGTGCTGAGCACCAACGGCCAGGGCTTCATCGAGGGCAACGCCTGGAACTACACCCTCGCCGTGCCCCACGACCCCGCCGGCCTCATTGCCCGCATGGGGGGCAACCGCCGCTTCGTGCCCCACCTCGATTCGCTCTTCACCATGCACCTGCCCGACTCGTTCTTCGCCGAAACCGAAGACATCACCCGCGAGGGCATCATCGGGGGCTACGTGCACGGCAACGAGCCCGCCCACCACGCCGCCTACCTCTACAATTACACCGACCAGCCCTGGAAAACCCAGGCCCAGGTCCGCAACGTCCTCGCCCGCCAATACCACCCCACCCCCGACGGCCTCGGCGGCAACGATGACTGCGGCCAGATGAGCGCCTGGTACCTCTTCTCGGCCCTCGGCTTCTACCCCGTCGCCCCCGGTTCGGGCCAGTACGCCCTCGGCAGCCCCCTGGTGCACGGGGCCGTGCTGCACCTCGAAAACGGCCAGCAATTCACCATCCAGGTCAAAAACCAAAGCGCCAAAAACGTCTACGTGCAACAAGTCACCCTCAACGGGCAGAAGCTGACGCAGCCGTTTCTGGCGCAGCAGGACGTGGCGAAGGGTGGCGCGCTGGTGTTTATAATGGGGGCACGGCCAGTGGGGAAATAAATACTAACCGAAATCATGTCTAACCTAGAACTACCCAAAACAACTCGTTTCGCTGAAGAGCAAGAGGTGCCACGTTTCTACTGGAATAAGATTGCAGCGCGCCGGGAAGCGCATTTTGCTGAGGGCTTCGTGCTGACAGAAGTAGAGGACCCGGAACAACTATTTCGCTTCTACGCCGAAGTGAATGTCAATAATTCGCGCTTATGGGAGTTGTTCACACACCTAGCAGCCATGTTGCCAGATGTATGCGCCTGCCTTTTCTGTGCGTATGAAGGCGACGTAACCTACGGTGAGTATCAGGATAAGGAAATCATATTAGCCGTATTGGACTCTTTGCAAAAAGAATTATCCGAAGACTGCCGTTTGGAGTCCGGTCTCATCTACAATGACGATGCAGCCCTAATAGAAATCTATGTAGCAGAGTCGAAATTTGTCAAGATATGGGGCGTTGACCAGCCGCACTTCGAACGGATTATGGGTCAATACGGCATTCCGAAGTTTGAGGAAATGCGCTTTGTAGATGAGTTCCCTAAAGTGGTAGTTTCCTTGACTACTTTGGATGCAGAAGCCAAATCAACAGAGGAAGTACTTGATTTGCTGGAAAAGGCATTTGCACCTGAACGCCAGGAGTAATCCTCAATGGGCAAAAGCTGACGCTGCTGTTTCTGGCGCAGCAAGACGTGGCGAAAGGCGGCGTGCTGGTGTTTACGATGGGGGTGCGGCCGGCGCGGAAGTGAGGCGGAGCATTACCGCAACAAGACAACTAATCAGCAGTACAAATGGGCTTTGGA
>DASVTG010000341.1:0-3692 GCA_036387695.1 Hymenobacter sp.
ACACTCTTTCTATGAACATTTTTGTCGTCAATTCCGGGAGCAGCTCCATTAAGTACCAGCTGTTTCGCTGGCCCGCGGAGCAGCCCGTGTGCAGCGGTTTGGCGGAGCGCATCGGGGCCGACAATGCTTCCATTACCCACAAAACCACCATTGACGGGCAAGAGCAGGTCACGCAAAAAAACCTTGCGCTCGCCGACCACGAAGCGGGCTTGCGGGAGGTAGTGGCCTTGCTCACCGACCCGGTGGGCGGCGCCCTGCGCGACCCCGCCGAAATCGACGTGGTGGGGCACCGGGTGGTGCACGGGGGCGAAACCTTCACCGCCACCACGGTGATTGACGAGCCGGTGAAAGCGGCCATCCGCGGGCTTTTTGCCCTGGCCCCCTTGCACAACCCCGCCAACTACCTGGGCATAGAAGTGGCCGAGCGCCTGTTTCCCCAGGCCCGGCAGGTGGCGGTGTTCGACACGGCTTTTCATCAGACCATGCCGGAGCACGCCTTTCGCTACGCCCTGCCCGCGCACCTCTACGCGGAAGAGCGCATCCGCAAGTACGGCTTTCACGGCACCAGCCACCAATACGTGGCCGCCCAGGCAGCCGCCTACCTCGGCAACCCCGCTGCCCGGCTCATCACCGTGCACCTGGGCAACGGGTGCAGCATGGCCGCCGTGCGCGCCGGCCAGTGCCTGGATACGAGCATGGGTTTCAGCCCGCTGGCGGGCCTGGTCATGGGCACTCGCTCCGGTGACCTCGACCCCGCCGTGGTGCTGTACCTGCAAACCCAATTGGGCTACACGGCTGCTCAAGTGGGCACCTTGCTCAATAAGGAAAGCGGCATGCTGGGCCTCACCGGCCAGAGCGACATGCGCGACATCGGCCACGCGCTGGCCCAGGGCGACCCCGCCGCGCAACTGGCGTACCGGCTGTATGCCTACCGCATTCGCACGTACATTGGGGCCTATGCCGCCGTGCTCAACGGGCTGGATGCGGTGGTGTTCACGGCCGGAGTGGGCGAGAACGATGCCCTCGTCCGGTCCCTGGCGTGTCAGGAAATGGATTTCCTGGGCCTGGTTCTGGACGAGGCCCAAAACAAGCTGCGGGCCCCCGGCCTGCGGGATATAAGCGGGGCAGAATCGCGGGCAAAAATCCTGGTCATTCCCACCAACGAGGAGCTGGAAATCGCCCGGCAATGCGCCGAGGTGGTGGCTGAATTGCTTTAGGATGGCGCTTGCAGCGGAGTAATTGATGTGCCCTTTTTCGCCGGGCAAGCCAGTTGCGGGCAATTTTGGGTGGAACTGCCTAATTCCTGGCCACTGTGCTGCCGCAAGCCAAAGGCCGGCCGGACCCGCTCAAGCAGCGAACCTGAACGGGTAGAATATTAATCGCCAACTAACGTGAGCATCAGGCCCGAGGAGCCTCGAAAGCGGCAACAAACCCCGCGCAGGGCCGGTTAAACCGCCTTGGCCGGCCCCTCGGCGGCCGGCAGTGGCCATCTACCCTTCCCAACTCATGAAAGCTTACGACAACCTCAACCAGCAGTACATCGACGGCGTGTGGCGCGAAGGCGGCGAGCAGGACACCATCCAGGACCTGAACCCGTTCGACAATTCCGTCCTGCTCGACATCAAGTGCGGCGGCTTGGCCGAACTCAACGAAGCCTACGAAGCCGCCCAGCGCGCGGCCCCGGCCTGGGCGGCCCTGCTCCCCCAGCAGCGCCGCGACGTTCTGCTGAAAGCCGCCGAAATTCTGCTGGCGCGCAAAGACGAGTTTGCGCACTGGATTGCGCAGGAAGCCGGCGGCGCCCACGCCAAGGGCGAAATCGAGGTGATGCTGGCCCGGGAGGTGCTCATCGAAGCTTCTACCTTTCCCAGCCGCTTGCACGGCTTCATTTTGCCGTCGAGCACCCCCGGCAAGGAAAGCCGCGTGTACCGCAAGCCGCTGGGCGTCATTGGCATCATCAGCCCCTGGAACTTCCCGGTGCACTTGTCGATGCGCTCCATTGCCCCGGCGCTGGGCTGCGGCAACGCCATCGTGGTGAAGCCGGCCTCGCAAACGCCCGCCACGGGCGGCACGCTGCTGGCCAAGCTGTTTGAGGAAGCGGGCCTGCCAAAAGGCGTGTTCAACGTGGTGGTGGGCAAATCCTCGGTCATTGGCGACCCCTTTGTGACGCACCCCATTCCCAAGCTCATTTCGTTCACCGGCTCCACGCCCGTGGGCAAAGGCATTGGCAAACTCGCCGGCGAGAACCTCAAGAAAGTGGCCCTGGAGCTGGGCGGCAACAACGTGTTTATCGTGATGGAAGACGCCGACATTGACCGGGCCGTGGTGGCCGGCATGATGGGCAAGTTTATGCACCAGGGCCAGATTTGCATGGCCATAAACCGTTTCCTGGTGCACGAGGCCGTGTACGACGAATTCCGCGACAAGCTGGTGGAGCGCACCAAAGCCCTGAAAACCGGCGACCCGCGCGAGCGCGAAACCGACATCGGCCCGCTCATCGACGACAAGCAGGTGAAACGCATCCAGGAGGACATCGAAGCCAGCGTGGCCCAGGGAGCCAAAGTGGAGTGCGGCGGCCAGGCCGATGGCGCCCTGCTCTACCCCACGGTGCTCAGCCAGGCCCGCAACGACATGCCCATTGCCCACAACGAAATCTTCGGCCCCGTGGCCGTGCTGATTCCCTTCCGGGACGACGCCGAAATGCTGCGCCTGGCCAACGAGCTGGACTTCGGCCTGAGCGGCGCCCTGCACACCCGCAACGTGGAGCGCGGCGTGCAACTGGCGCGCCAAGTGGAAACGGGCATGATTCACGTAAATGACCAAAGCGTGAACGACGAGCCCAACGCCCCGTTTGGCGGGGAGCGGGAGTCGGGCCTGGGCCGCTTCGGCGGCGAGTGGGTGATGGACGAAATGACCCGCGTGCAGTGGGTAACGGTGCAGCACGAAGCCCGCGAGTACCCCATTTAAGGCGAAAGCAGGCGAACGCATTGCCTCGCAGAGCTGTGCTCGGGGCCGTAGCTTACTTCCAGAAAGTGAAGTTGTAAGCCACGCCCAGGATGAAGCCGTGGTTGAATTCGACCACGGGCAGGCCGGAGGCCGGGTCGGGGTCGCCGTGCTGGGTAATCTGGTTCAGGTAGTTGAGCTCCACCTGAAAATCCTCGTTTACCTGGTAGCCCAGCCCGCCGGAAATGCGGTTCTGGTTGAACACGTTGAGGTTGACTGCCCGCCCAAAACCCATGAACAGCTCGTCGAAGGCATTGAGGTACCATTCGCCGTCGTCGAGGGTGCGGCCTTGCAGGGGCAGGGTGGCCGCCAACTGGTAGCGAATGCGGTTTTGGTACTGCCAGGCCTGCACGTCGCGGCTGCCGCCTTCGGCCAGCTGCCCTATCCAGCGCTGCTCCAGCCGCAGCCGGTGCGTGAGCACCACCCGGCCCACGGTGTCGCTCAGCTGCACGTCCTGGTGCAGGCGGCGCTCGGGGTAAGGCACGCCGGTGCTGGCGGTGGGGTAGCGGCCGAACGGGTGCGTGATAAAAGACGTGTAGCCCGCCGACACCTGCACCCGCGGCAACACCTGGTACACCAGCCCAATGCGGGCCAGCCGCTGCTGCCAGTCGCGCCCCAGGCGCACGCGCCGGGCCTGGTACTCGGTGTGCAGCGCCCAGTTGGGGCCCAGGTGGTGGTCGCCGTTGTACTGA
>DASVTG010000342.1:0-4703 GCA_036387695.1 Hymenobacter sp.
GCAGCAACTGGTCGGACCGCCTAGGGCGGTCGGACCGGAACATACGATTAGCATACGATTACTTCTACTCAACTGCTTAATCCTTCGTTGCTTTACTTGGCCGCCGGGTACCAGTTGCGCAGCCGCACGTCCACTTTTTTGTTGGCCGCGTTCACGGTTTTCTTGAAGGCGGCCACGTCGCTCAGGCCGTTCTCGCCCCGGTAGTGGTACGGGTACACGATGCCCGGCTTGAAGGCCAATACGCCCTGCGCGGCCTGGTTCACGTCCATGGTGTAGGGCAGGTTCATGCACACAAACGCGACGTCGATGTTCTTCAAGTCGCGCATTTCGGGAATGTCTTCGGTGTCGCCGGACAGGTACACGTTTTTGCCGCCCAGGTTCAGCACGTAGCCGTTGCCCCGGCCTTTGGGGTGCCGCGCGTCGGCCGTTTCGGGCAGGTTGTACATTGGAAGGGCCGAAACTGACATGCCCAGCGTGTCGAGCCGCTGGCCATTGCGAAGGATGCGGACCTGCGCTTGGTACGCCGCCGGCAGCTTCTCCGCCACCGCCTGGGGCACCACCATCAGGGCCTTGCCCACGGAAAGGCCCGCCAGCGTCTGCGGGTCCAGGTGGTCGCCGTGGATGTCGGTGATGAGGACGACATCGGGCGCGGCCAGCCCGGCGTAGGCCGCTGCGCCGCCGTAGGGGTCCACGTAAATGGTCTTGCCGCCCCACGTCAACACCACGCTGCCGTGCGTGATGGGCTGCACCGTGAGCGGCCCTTTTTTGGTCGTAATCTGGTCGGCGGCCACGCGTGGCGCGGGCGCGGTGGTGGTGGTTTGGGCCGGTGCCGGAACGGCGAAAGCAGCCAGCGCGGCCGCGAGGAAGAGGGTGGGTTTCATCATTTTTCTGCTGGTTGAGTAAGCGTTGTTGCCCGGGTTGTTCCCGGTAGCAGGACCCCGCAGGAATGGCTGCTACCGAAAACCGGGACCATAACTTCGTTGCCCCGCACAAGTTCAGCCCAGATAGTGGCAGCCGGCCCGAACGCTGCTACCGAGCTACCGTACGAGGCTCTGGTCCGGGTCGGATACGCGGGCGTTGCCCAACCCGCGCTCCACTTACTGCCTGAACGCCGCCTTCCGCTACAAAGCCTTCGGACCCGGCGGCTCATTCAGGAAAAGAAAGGCTTGGCGCGGTTTCGGCGTCGGTGTACGCCTGCCGGTCCGACGCCCTAGGCGTCGGACCGGTTGTCGTTAGAGCGTTGGGTACGGCTGGTGCAGGCAACAACCGGTCGGACGCCTAGGGCGTCGGACCGGTGCCTGCGCCGGTAAACTAATGGCGGAACCGCGCTTAATTCAGGGCTTGTGCAACCAAGTAGGTGTCCGTGTTTTGCCAGATGGGCGCCGTGTAGTACTTGTACTGTACGTTCTCCGGCGTGATGAACAAGGGGCCGAAGTTCTTCTGGACTTCCGCCGCAATGAACGCGTCGGCCTGGGCAAGCCCGTTGGCTGGCACGTGGGTCATCACCGTGGAGCATTCGCCTTGTTCAAAGAGGTAGCCAAGCACGCGGCCGTCGGCGGTGCGGAACAAGTAAACGTCCTGTTCCTTGCCGGCGAACGTTTGCTGGTTGGCCGCAATTGAGCGCTGCACCTCGTCCGTGCGCTTGTTCAGGCACTGCAGCTGCTGAGCGGTGATGGCGGGAGGCGGCTCCGCAACACTCGAGGCGACGAGGTTGCCGCAGCCCACCAGGAAGCACGCGGCAAGGGCAAGTAGGGGCTTCATGGCAACAGAAAGCAAGGCGGTAAGCGACGAAGGTAGGGCGGCCGGGGCTCTGAATGAGCGGCGCGGTTGGCGGCGCACGTTCAAGCAAACGGTCGAAACGCAAAGGGAGCGGTTGTGGCGATGCGCCCGGCAGGCGTACTTTGGCCATGGAAGCGCGGCCTGGTTTCGGTTACAATGACCGTTTTCGTCCGCCGCCCCGCCTGCCCCATGACCGAGCCTTCCCCACCCGAGCTGTTTGTGCACCACGTGCTGTTCTATACCCCCGCGACCGCCAGCGCCGCCGACAAAGAAGCCCTGCTGGCCGGCCTGCACAGTCTCCGGGGCATCCCTTCCATCCGCATGGCCCACATCGGCACGCCGGCCGCAACGGACCGCCCCGTGATTGAGCGGACGTACACCTATTCCTGGCTGTGCCTCTTCGCGAGCGCGGCCGACGAGGCGGACTACCAGCACCATCCGGTGCACGACGCCTTTCGCCTCACCTGCGCCCGCTACTGGGAGAAAGTGGTGATTTACGACGCCATTGGGCCCACGCTCTAAAGCCGGGCCAACGGTACCCACGAGCGGTTTTTGTGGAGCGGAAGCCGCCCAATGGCCACCCGGCTGGCCGTGCCAACAAGCACCAGCTATTCCGCAAACGTCGAATCAGGGACCAGCCCGCGCACGAAAGTTTCAAAGTCCGGCGCCAGGTGGGTGATTTTGTGGTCGTCCTCTTCGTTCACGTGGACCACGGCGGGCTCGCCGGCGGGGCCGCAGGCGCGGTAGTCGAGCATGATGAGGTCGTGGCCCGCCGAGGGGCACGTGCACACCACCACGCCAATGGGCGGGTATTCCCACTCCTCGAGCATGAACTGGCTGCCCAGCTCGCCGCCCAGCGAGTACAGCTTGGTGCGCCCAATGCCGCAGATGCCCGTGATGGCCACGTGGTCGTCGGCCCAGGAGGTGGCCTCGGCGGTGGGGAAGCAGGTGTTGCGCGGGGTGCCGCCGTTGTGCTGCCGCATCAGGGCCACGTAAAACGCGGGCAGCGTGTAGCCCAGCTCGGTTTCCAGGGACCGAATCAGCTCCTCGGACGGCGGGGCTTCGGTGTAGGCCTCGCGGGCATAGTCGCTGTCATCCCAAAAAATGGCGGGGTCGAAATCAGGCAGCTGGGTCATGTTGGCAATGATGAGGAGATTGATTCACCGCACAAACTCCGCGTCCACGATGCGCACTACGTGCGGGCCGCGCTCGGGGTAGTGCGCGGGGTAGCGGCCCCGGTGGCCGGGCTGGCCGCCGCGAGCGGCCAGACACGGGGCCACGGCGGCGGCCAGTGGCTGCGCGTCGGTGTAGCGCAGGGGCAGGCCGCCCACGCCCTGGCGGCCGTTGCTGAAAAAGAGCATCAGGTTGACCTGCAGAAGCATTTCGTGGTCGAAATAATACAGCACGTCCAGTTCGGCCTCCCGGCAGAGCTCGTTCAAGTCATTGATGAACGCGGCCTTGTGCGCCAGCGGCAGGTGGCAATCCAGGCGCAAGGACCTGCTTTCGGCGTGGTACTTGCCGGGCGAAGAACTCACGGCTTGCAGGATGCCCCCGTGGCGGTAGGGCGGCGTGGTGTCCTGCGGCGCCGCCAAGCGCATAAATTCAGCCCCGGCGGGCAGCGGCCCGGTGGTGGGCGTGGCCTGCTGCTGGCGCAGCACCCGTTCCAACTCGCTGGCTACGTGAAAAGCGTAGTCGGGCAGGGCGTAGTCGCCCACGGTGAGGCGCAGCAGTGGGCCGTGCGCTTCGGCAAACAGGTGCGCTTCGGGGCAGCGGGCGGCCACGGCGCGCACCTGCTCCAGCGCCGCCGCCGGGTTGGAAGCCTGCACGGTGACCGTCAGCTCGGCCGGGCCGTCGGCGTGCCCGCCCAGGCCCGGCCGGAAGTTGAAAAAGTCGAAGTCGTAGAGGCCTTCGGGAAAGCCGTAGTACCAGTACACGCCGAGCAGCATAGTCTTCAGTCAAAAGTTAGCGTAAAAGCCCCTTCCCCAGCAGGCACGTTCTTCGTGGAAATGGGACTTGCGCCGGTTTAGAAACATTGCAGCACGGTCCACCCCGCGCCAAAATCGCGCTGGGCCAGGGCCGCGCGGGGCAGGCAGAAGTAGAGGCGGCCCATGTCTTCCCACATCATGTTGGCTTCGGTTTCGTGGCTGTCGAGTTGAAGCAGCACTTCCCAATCGGTAGCGGCCTGCTGTTGCCATATTTCGACTTCGGCCTCGCTGACGCCCAGCGCTTCCCGGGTTTGCTGCTGCGCCTTGGAGCTGCCCGAATTGATGCCCCGCGACACCAGGGCGCACTGCTGGCGAACGGGCCCCTGGATGGTATCGGGCATGCCAAACAGGCGGCTGGTGCCGTCGCCGTGGCGGTGCAGCAGCCGCCAGAAGGCCGTGCGCTGGTCCTCAGTCACTTCGTTTTCGGCAATGTCCACGTCGTCTTCCCACGGGTCGGGCAGGGTCATTTCGGCGGCAAAAAGGAGCGGCGCCACCGGAAAGGCAGTGTAGGCGTCCGTCGACAGGCCGGCGGGCAGCGGGCGCGGGGCCAGCCCGGCCGTGGCCTCGTGGTGGAGCACCGCTGCGCGGCCCCGGTGGGCGGGGTCGTAGCCCCAGGGCTGCTCCTGCGCGTCGTAGAAAAACGACAGCCAACCGGCCGCGGGCAACGCCGCGGCGGCTGGATATGCCGCCAGCTCGGCCAAATTTAGTTGGGCCAGAAAGCTCAGCGGCCGGCCCCCCCAAGTAGGCCATTCGGTTGCGGCCGGCAAGTCGGGCGTGCCCCCCAGGCGCGACGCACCCAATGGCAGCGGCTCGCCCGGCGCCACCTGCGGTAGCACCCGGATGCTGGGGCGACAATGCGGCGCCAGCCGCGGCCAGAACGCGCCGAGCCCTTTGGCTTCAACGGCGGCTTGCAAATCAAGGAGTTGGTCCATGGTGTGG
>DASVTG010000343.1:0-8556 GCA_036387695.1 Hymenobacter sp.
AACACCGTGCCGTTCTTTTTCAACTCCCGCACCTGGGCCGGGGCCCGCAGCTCGCCGGGGTTGCGGTTGGGGGTGTTGGGCAGGGTGAATTTTTGGGTGGCCACCAGCTTGCCCTTGTTCTCGTCGTCGTACACGTAGTTGCCCACGGTGAAGGCGATGCGGCCCAGGGTGTCTTCGCGCAAGCCGTGCTCGTAGCGGTAGCGCAGCAGCAACTCGTAAGCGACGCCTTTGCGCAGGTGCTTGGCTGGTACCCGGGCCGTTACCTCAAATGGCACGGACTCGCCCGAGGCCAGCAGGGGAGTGGGCCGGGCCACTACGGTGCGCCCGGCTTCGGCCTGTTTCAGCACCCGCGGAAGGGCGCAGGACGACAAAAACAGCGTGGCTGCCAGGAGCACATGGGCCATTGACCCGGGGAATTTACTCATCAAAATATGCAACGGCGGAAAACGAAAGTCTGCCCTACAAACGTAAAAGTCCTCAAATTAGTCGGCCTTGGGGCCGCAAAATTACGTTACGGGGCTTGCCCTGGGCCGGCCAAACCCTTATCTTAGCCCAGAGAATCTGTCTTTCGCTAGCCGCTACCGCTCATGAAACGCTTCACCGACTACCTCGAAACACAGTCTTTCGGCTTGTGCTCGGCCCTGGGTCAAAAGTGGGGATTCAGCACCCGCAGCGTCCGGCTGTCGTTCGTGTACGCCTCGTTTTTCACCTTTGGCTCGCCCATTGTCCTCTACTTCGCCGGCGCGTTCTGGATGAACGTGCGCCGGGCCATGCGCCAGCAGCGCAGCACCGTGTGGGATTTGTAAAGTAGCAGCCCAGCGTTTGTCACCGGCAGTGCGATGAATCATACCGTTGTTGCTACAATAGAAGCCTTGGCAGTCCACACTGTGGTGATGCTGGCCTTCCGCTTCCTGTACACCAAGTGTGTGCCGCTGGCATTCGACAGAACCATGGGGCCCGCCACGCATTTGGACTTGGAAGCGTACCTAAGGTTTGCCCCAAAGGCCTTGGTTCTGTTTGTACTGCTGCCTTTTTTAGTGGCTGCATCCTTGTGCCTGGCTTTGATAAATGATTGGAGCTATAGCGGCCAGCAGTTGGTGCTGTGGCCTCACTATCTGCATGTACTAAGCGACAAAAGAATGCTTGGCTTTATTCGCGGAGCGCTCAAGACATAGCTATTTCAAGCCTAATTCGTTGAATTTGCGCTTGCCCCGCGCGAAGTAGGCCCACACCAAGCTGCCGTTATACACGCCAGCGCGTTGGTGTGCCCGCAAGTGTGGGCGGGCCGCCCGGCGCTGCTTGCGCCAGTAGCCCAACTTGCCGTAAAAGCTGAAATGAGCCCGCAGCACGGCCCAAAAATGGGCCACCTGCCCGCCGGCCAAAAACCGCAGGCCCGCCACGCCGTCGAGCAGCAAGCGCTGCAGCAGGACCAGGGGCAACTCGCGGGGCGCGCTGTTTTTGTACAGCATCGCCAGGCCGTTGCGGAAGTTGAGGTAGGTTTTGCGTGGGTTGGTTTTGGGCAGGGTGCCGCCGCCCACGTGGTGCACGGCGCTGCCGCCGTGGTACCAGACTTCGTGCCCGGCGTTCTGGAGGCGCCAGCAGAAGTCAATTTCTTCCATGTGGGCGAAATACGCCGGCTCAAACCCACCCAGGGCTTGCCAGGCCGCGCGGCGCACCAGCAGGCAGGCGCCGCTGGCCCAGGCCACGGGGCGCGGGTCGTCGTACTGGCCCTGGTCTTTTTCGAGGGTGTCGAACAGGCGGCCGCGGCAAAACGGGTAAGCCAGGCGGTCGAGGTAGCCGCCGCCCGCGCCGGCGTACTCGAAGTACGTGGGGTCGGCGTGGGCGAGGATTTTGGGCTGGACGGCGGCAATGCGCGGGCTCGCTTCCAGCAAGGCGCGCAAGGGGCGCAGCCAGCCCAGGGTCACTTCCACGTCGGAATTGAGCAGCACGTAAAAGTCGCTGTCGACTTGGTCCAGGGCTTGGTTGTAGCCTTCGCAAAACCCCAAGTTGCGGTCGAGCAGCAGCAGCTCTACCAAGGGAAAGTCGCGGGCCAGAAGCTCCACCGAGTCGTCGGTGGAAGCGTTGTCGGCCACGATGACGCGGGCGCCGTCGGCGTGGGTGAGCACGCCGGGCAGGAACCGGCGCAGGAAGCCCGCGCCGTTCCAGTTCAGAATAACAATGGCCACGTCGGCGCAGGCGCCTTTCAAAGAAGAATGAGCAATGAACAATGAGGAATTTTCTTTGAACACACCGTTTTCTGCGCCCATTCGCGTCGCACTCAATTCTTCATTGCTCATTCTTTATTCTTCATCAAGCAAGCGTAGCGCCGCGTTTAGGCGCCAAAGCCGCTCAGGTCGAGGCCCGGCACGTTGGGCATCAGGCCGCTGGTTTTGCGCTGCAGCTCCAGGCGCGCCAGCTCGGCGGCTTCGTCCAGGGCCTTGTTCACGGCGGCCACCACCAGGTCGGCCAGCATGTCGCGGTCCTGCGGGGTGAGCAGGGTGTCGTCGATTTCCAGCTTGATGATTTTGCGGTGGCCGTTGGCGGTGGCGCGCACCAAGCCCCCGCCGGCTTCGCCCGTGGCGGTAATGTGCTGAATTTCTTGTTGGGCCTGCTGCATTTTGTCTTGCAGCTCTTTCACTTTGCCCATCATGCCGGAGAGGTCGAATGCCATGGCGTCAATTATCAGTTAACAGTTATCAATTAGCAATGAACAAGCGAAACCTCAAAAGGTGCGCCTGCCGTCTCTTTAAAGATGCCGCAACCGCCCCTGCGGTTGGCCAGGGCCACCCAATTACTTCAGCAGCGTGGTGGCGCCCGTAGCCGTGAACGGCGTGCCGTCCTCGTTGGTTTGCTGGAAGCGCCACACGTAGGCCCCCGGCACGGGCGCGTGGCCTTTGATGGTGCCGTCCCAGGTGTCGGTGCGCTTGGTGCCGCGGAATACTTCCTGGCCGTTGCGGTCCACCACCACGAAGGTATAGCTGTTCAAATACCTGCCTTTCACTTCCAGCACGTCGTTCAAGCCGTCGCCGTTCGGAGTAAAAGCGGTGGGAATGGCCAAGCTCGGCCGCCGCGCGACGGTCGCCACGTTGGAATAGCTAAAAGTGCCCAAAGGCAGGCCCGCGCCGCTGATTTGCAGGCGGTAGCGCGCCACCTGCCGGTCGGTGGGGGGGGTGAGGTCGGTGTAGGCGCTGCCGGTCACGGCCAGGGTGCTCAGCGGCTGGCCGTCGGCGCCCAAGCGCTGCAGGGCGTAGGAAGGCGCGGCGCTGGGGTCGGGGCCGGTGAAGGCGGTCCAGGTGAGCGCGACCGTGCTGCCGTCGGAAGCGCCGGGAGCGGCGGTGAGCAGGGCCGGGCAGGCGGCTGAGCTTTCCGGCGACACGTTGCCGCACACGTCGGTCAGGCGCACCGAGTAGCAGGGCGGGGTGGCCCGCAAGTCGGCCAGCCCAGTGGAATCGCGCGCGGGGCGAGTGGTGGCGCCCTGGCCAAAAGCAGCCGGGGGCTGCCCGCCCAGCGTGCGGCTGTAGCGCAAGGTGCTGCCCGGCACAAGCGGCGTGGCCATCAACGGGCTCACTACCACCACATTGTTAAGGTTGAAGCTGGCCACTAGCTGGGGCGCCCGCGGCGGTAGGTTCGACGCCGTGGTGACGGTGACTTGGTTGGAAACGGAAGTGCCCCCGGGCTGAACCGCCGTTACCTGGTAAGTATAAGCGGTGCCGCACTGCACGTCGGCGTCTTCCAGCCCGCCCGCAATGGTGCGGAAAGTCGTCAGGGGCACGTTGTTGCGAAGGACGGTGTAGGTGGCGCCGCTGCCGGCATCGCTCAACAAGAGCTGGTTGCGGTTTTGGGTGGAGGTGCCGGTCAGGCTCAGGGCGCAGATGGCAGTTGAAGCGGCCGTGCTGGTGTTGCACGCGTCCGTGCGGCTGATGCGGTAGCAGCCCGCGGCGGCACCGGGCAGCGTGAAGCTGGTGCTGCCGGCTTTTATGGCGCTCACGTCCCGGAAGCCGCCGGGAGCCGAGGCATCGGCCCGCTGCAACGTGTAGAAGTAACCAGCCGCCAAACTGCCCACGGTGAGAACGGCATCGCCGCCCGGCAGCGCGCCCTGCAACGCAAGGCGAGTGAAGCTTGGAACCTGGGGCGGCGAAAGCGGCGCCAGGGCCTGGGTGGCCGTGCCCGAGCACACGCCGTTGGCGGCGTAGCTGCCGGTTACCGTGACGGACGAAGCGCCCGCCGGCACGTTGACAACCGTGGCGCTGTTTCTAGCAATGGGCTGGGCGGCCCCGCTGCCCACCTGCACCGTGTAGCTGTCGTAGGTGGCGTCCGTCACCGTGACCAAGACCACGCCGCTGGGGCACGGCGCCAGCGTGAAAGCCGGCGCGGGCGTGTCATAGACGCGAAAGGTGCGGATGTAGTAGGTGGCGCCGGTGGGGGTGCCGCTGGAATTTGAATTGGCTAGTTCTGAAACCGTCACCATGCCCACATCGGTCCGGGTGGGGGTGTACACGTAGGAGGCCGTGTTGGGCGGCTCGCAGGTGGGCGAATACGTGGTGCCCACGCCGGGAAGGACGCCGTAGCGCAGCAGCGTGAGCGGAATGTTGCGGCCGGCGCACTGCTCAAACCGCACCGGCCGGCCCACGCAAAAGGCGTCTACGTCCGTGTTGGTGCTCACGTCGATGGCGCGAAAGGTGCAAGTCAGAGCCGGGCCTTGCAGGCAACTCTGCGACCACGCAGTTTGCGCCGTAACCAGCGTCACAAGCACCAAAAAATAAGGGGTCAATAGCTTCATAAGCAGCACACGTAACGCGGAGCGGGGCCCAGCGGCATTCACTCGGCGCAATATCCCGCCCGTTATGGTTCGGTGGGGCAAGCTCAACATCTCCTCTACGAATTTACGCCCGTCTTATTGCCAGCCAAACTTACGGACGAAGGCCGCGGCTTTGTGTAAATCTGGAGAAAGTACCCGGTCCTGGCCCACAAACTTCACTTCCTGCTGAAAAGCTTCCACCACCAACTCCAACGCGGCCGAGGTGCGGGCCGGCCGGCGAAAGGCCAGCGCCTGCACGGCCGTCATCAATTCAATGCCCAGCACCTGCTCCACGTTTTCGACCACGCGGCGGGCTTTGGTGGCGGCGTTGGCGCCCATGCTCACGTGGTCCTCCTGGCCGTTGCTGCTCACGATGCTGTCCACCGAAGCGGGCGTGCACAGCTGCTTGTTCTGGCTCACGATGCTGGCGGCGGTGTACTGCGGTATCATCAGGCCGGAGTTGAGGCCGGGCTCAGCCACCAGGTAGGTGGGCAGGCCGCGCTGCCCGGAAATGAGCTGGTAGGTGCGCCGCTCCGAGATGCTGCCCAACTCGGCCACGGCCACGGCCAGGTGGTCGAGGGCCAGGGCCAGCGGCTGCCCGTGGAAGTTGCCGCCACTCACAATCTGGTCGTCGTCGGGAAAGATGTTGGGGTTGTCGGTGACGGAGTTGCACTCCGTTTCCACCACCTGGGCCACGTAGGCCAGGGCATCGCGCGAGGCGCCGTGCACCTGCGGCTGGCAGCGGAAGGAGTAGGGGTCCTGCACGGCCACGCGGGGCTGGGCTTGCAGCTCCGAGCCGGCCAGCAGCCCGCGCAGCCGCTGGGCCACCAGCACCTGTCCGGCGTGCGGCCGGATGCGGTGCAGGTTCTCGCTAAACGGCGCCACGCTGGCCCCAAATGCCTCAGTAGAAAGGGCCCCAACGACGTCGGCCGCGGCAGCCAGGCGCTGGGCCCGGAGCACGCCGTCCACGGCGTAGGCCAGCATGAACTGCGTGCCGTTGAGCAGGGCCAGGCCCTCTTTGGCCTGTAGCGTCAGCGGTTCCCAGCTAAAGAGGCTCATGGCGTCGGCCGCGCTCAGGCGGTAGCCTTGGTAGTTGACTTCGCCCAGGCCCAGCAGCGGCAGGCACAGGTGCGCCAGCGGCGCCAAGTCGCCGCTGGCGCCGAGCGAGCCCTGCTCGTACACCACCGGCAGCATCTCGCGGTTATACATGGCAATCAGCCGTTCCGCGGTGGCCACTTGCACGCCGCTGTGCCCGTAGCTCAAGCTTTGGGCCTTCAGGAAAAGCATGAGGCGGACGAGGTTGGCGGGGGCTTCGGCGCCGGTGCCGCAGGCGTGCGACATCATCAGGTTGACTTGCAGTTGGGCGCGGGCCTCGGGGGCTATGCTCACGTTGTGGAGCGAGCCAAACCCGGTATTGATGCCGTAAATGGGGGCATTGTCGTGGGCCAGGCGCTGATGCAGGTACTCGTGGCAAGTGGCAATGCGCGCTTTGGCGTCGGCGCCGAGCGCGACGGGTCGGCCGTCGGTCAGCAGGGCGGCCAACTCAGCCAGGGTGAGGGGCTGGGTGGGCGAAATGGTGTGGGTGGGCATTGAGGGGCGGGTGAGAAGCGGGTGGCCGCAAAAATAGCCGCATTTCCGGCCCGCGGCCCGCGCGCTGGCTTCAGTGCAGCACTTCCTCTACCCGCGGCCGAAACAGCCGCCCAATGGGCAGTTCTTCGTTGGCAATTTCGATGTGGCGGGCGCTGTAGGTGCGGACTTTGTCCAGGGCCACGATGAACGAGCGGTGAATGCGCAGGAAGTTGCTTTCCGACAGCTTTTCCTCCATGCCGTTCACGGTTTGCTTCACCACCAGCGGCGGCCCGGCGGCGGTGTGAATCTTCACGTAGTCCTTCAGCCCCTCGATGTAGAGAATGTCCCGCAGCACCACTTTCACCATCTTGCGGTCGATGCGGAAATAGAGAAACGCGTCGGGGTTGGCCGCTGGGGTGGTTTCCGTGGGTTCGGGCGCGGCATCGGTGGGGCTGGCTTTGGCCACGGCTTTCAGGAACCGGTCCAGCGAAATGGGCTTGAGCAAGTAGTCCACCGCGTCCAGCTCAAAACCCTCGTAGGCGTACTCGCGGTAGGCCGTGGTGAAGATGACCTGCGGCGGGTGGCGCAGGTTGCGCAAAAAATCGGTGCCCAGCATTTTGGGCATTTTGATGTCGAGAAACAGCAAATCGACGGAGCGCTGCTGCAACACGCCGAAGGCCTGCAGGGCGTTGCCGCAGGTGGCCACCAGTTCCAGGTGGTCAACTTCGCGCACGTAGGATTCGAGCACTTCCAGGGCCGGCGGCTCGTCGTCGACCAATAAGCATTGCAGTTTCATGGCGGGGTTCTAAGTGGTAACGGGGAGGGGTTTGGGGAGCAAAGCGTGGGCTTGAGGCGGCACAGCGGCGGCCACGGGCGCGCGCCGCAAGTGCAGCACCACCAAAAAAGTGTCGGGTTCGGTCACCATCTTCAGCTCGTGGCGGTGGGGGTAAAGGCGGGCCAGCCGCTCCCGCACGCTGCGCAGCTCGGGCTCGGCGGCGGGGTCGGGCCCGGTTTCGGGGCGGCCGTGGATGATTTTGCAGGTGAGCGAGTTCTTATTGGCCACCAGGTCAATGCTTATCCACGGGCAGTCCTGCGAGCCGGCGGTGCCGTGCCGGAAAGCGTTTTCCACGAACGGCAGCAGCAGCAGCGGCGCAATGGTGTGGCTGGCCAGGTTGCCGCTGAAGCTGAGCGATACCTCCACCCGCGGGCCCAGCCGGAGCTGTTCCAAAGCCACGTAGTGTTGCAGCAGCTCCGCCTCGTCGGCCAGGGGCACGGCCGGGAGCTGGCTTTCGTAGAGCAGGTAGTGCAGCAGCGCCGAAAAGTGCAGCACCGCCGTCGGCGACTCCGGCGCGCGCTCCGTGGTGAGGGCGTGCAGCGTGGCCAGCGTATTGAACAGAAAAGTGGGCTGGAGCTGGGCCTTCAGCAGCTCCAGCTCGGTGTGCAGCTTGCGTTGGAGCAGCTGCTGGCGCAGCACCTGCTGCCCGTGCCACTCGCTCAGCACCTTGCGGGCCAAAAACACGCCGGCCGTGCCCAGCATCACCATGTAGCTGACGCGCACGCGCAGCAGGTCTTGGTACCACACGAAGGGCGCACGCGGCTTGGGCACCCCCGGCCAAGCCAGTCCCAGCACGTAATCCTGCAGAAACTGCAGCGCGTTCACCACCAGATGGCTGCCCACCAACCACGCCAGCAGCCACGCCCACGCCTGCGGCCGGCGCTGCAGCAGCCGCGGCAGCAGCCAGTACACAAACGGGTACACGCACAGCAAACACGTCGGCAGCTGCACCAGCACCAGCCCCCACAGGTACAGCGGCGTGCCGTGCACGAAGTGGCCGGGCAGCTGGACGAGGAGGTCGACCACTTCCACCGTCAGCCAAAACAGCACGTGCCGGACCACCCGGCGCTCAAGCAGCGTTTTCATGGGCGGGCAGCAACTGGGTGGAAGGAGCGGCCCGTTCGGCCGGGCGCACGGCCACCGGCCTGGCCGGGACGGAAGCAGTGGCGCCGGCCGCGCCGGACAGCGGCAGCGTGAGGCGCACCGTGAACGTATCGGGGCGCGCTTCCACTTCCAAGCAGTGCCGCTGCGGGTACAGCAGCTGCAGGCGCTGGCGCACGTTGCGCAAGCCGATGCCCGCGGGGCTGGAAGCCGGAGTCCCGTCGGCATTTTTGCTGTTGATGATGAGGCAGGT
>DASVTG010000344.1:0-3555 GCA_036387695.1 Hymenobacter sp.
TTCGCTGGCCAGGCGCAGGGCCTCGGCCTTAAACGCCTCGTCGTATTTGCGCCGTTTGTCGGGCGACGACCCGCTGGTTTTTGCTGCCATAACAGAAGAAATATACGTCCTTCTTCTGTCCGCCTTCTCTAGACCACCTCATACAACTCCACCTCATGCGGCTTCGGGAGTGCAACTCCGAAAGAGCACCATACCAGGCAACGCAGCATACGTTTATGCAACGAATACTCGAAAACACCCGCTCTTTGCCTGTCATATTATTTTGCTACCCTGTGTTCGTTCGGAGTTGCACTCCCAAAGCTGGTGCCAGGGAACTTGCAGTCCCCGAGGCGCTCACGACGCGGAGTACAACTCCGCGCAAGCCGCTTTCGGAGTGCAACTCCGAAAGAGCAAAAGAGCAAAAAGCCCGGTGGCCGATTGGCCAACGGGCTTTTTCGTACCGCAACGCAGCTCACACGGCCGGCTTGGGCGCGGGCAAGTCAAACGCCGTGGCGTCGTGCTCAAAGTGGCCTTTGTGCGAGCCGTCGCAAAAAGGTTTCTGGCTCGACAGGCCGCAGCGGCAGATGCTGATGCGCTGGCGACCGCCGAGGCCGTAGGGCTGGCCTTGGGCGTCAACGAGTTCTATGTCTTCGCCTTCTACGCGAAGGGCGCCATTGGAAAGAACGGTGAGTTTGATGGACATTGCTTTGAATTATGAGTTAGAAATTATGAATTATGAGTTGGGCAGTGCGCTGGTTTTTGCTTTGTTGGTGAGGAGAATGCTGGAAATGATTTTTATAATCTCGGCATTGTGGGCGTGTATGGACTCAAAGGCTGCCTCGGGCAGGTAGTCGTTGTCACGCAGCAGGCGCAGCCAGTAGGAAGTTTCGCGGGCTTCTTTCGCGGCAATATTGAGTTTGTGGACGAAATCGGCGGTGGAGCTGGCCGCCAGTGCTTCTTCCACGTTGGCCCCAATCGAAGTGCCACTACGCAGCAGTTGCTTAGGCAACACATATTTATGCTGCTCACTCACCAAAAACTTGTAAGCCTTCACAGTGCGCGAAGCAAAGTCATAGGTTTTCCGCTGACTGATGTTCGCCTTCACGCTCAAGTCAATTCATAACTCATAATTCTTTTCACAACGCTTTTCTCATCACGTAGTCGTTCATGAAGTACGGCCCAATGGGCACGTCCACCTCGCGCTGGCGGGCAAAGCCGCGCCGCTCGTAGAAGGCAATGGCGGGGTTGTAGCGGTTCACGTTCAGGTCCAGAAACTTGCCGCCGGCTTGCCGGGTAGCATTTTCCACGGCCTCAATCAGGTGCACGCCCAGGCCTTGGCCTTGCTTGGTGGGCAGCACGTAAATTTTGTGCAGCTTGTAGCCGCCCCCGCCGTCTTCGTCGGCCGGCAGGGGGCTGAAGGAGGCAAACCCCGCCGGCTCCCCCGCCACGTAGGCCAGCAGAAAGGCGTGGTGCTGCTCGGCCATCTGCCGCTTCAGGGAGGCCGACGTGTAAATCACGCGGTACATGTACTCCAGCTGCTCGCGCGAGATGATGAAGCGGTACGTGGGCTCCCACGTGGCCTCGGCGAGCTGAATAATGGTCGGGATGTCCTTGAGCGTAGCGGGCTCGATGCGCGGCGGCGCGGTGGGGGCGTCAGAAGTCATAAGCGGCAAAACACGAAATTGCGGCGAAAAAAACGAAACCGAACCGCTGCCTGAATACGGTTGGCCCGCTCCTTGCGTTAAAAGACCTGTTTTCCGTCCTCATTTCCCCATCTATGAAATCTGCGCCCTTCTTTTTGCTCCTGGCCGTCCTGCCGCTGGCCGGCCACGCCCAGACCGCGGCCGACAGCCTCCGCCAGCGCGGCGAGCTCACCGGCGCCCGGCCCTCCGGCGATTTGCTCGCCAAGCCCCGCGCCCAGGCCGCCGTGCGCCGCACCCCCACTTCCGACCCCGTGCAGCAGCGCCTGCTCAACTCCGCCGTGAACCTGGCCAAGGCACAAGCCCACGAGCTGCCCGACCTCTACGAGCGCTTCATTGCCACCACGCGCAGCGAGCGCCGCAGCTGGAGCTACCAGGACTGGGACAACGCCAACGCGGTGCTCGCCCGCCTCAACCAGCGCTACCAGCAGGTCCGCACCGAGCTGCCCGTCGAAGAGCGGCTGCGCATTCGGACTTTCCAGGGCGAGTTCCACACCCTCCGCGGCGCCCGCGAAGTCAAAGCCAAAATCGACGACTAACCGCGGTTCAGCGTCGGCGGGCCCGGGGCAGCAGTGGCCTTTTGGCTGAGCAGCCAAGCCAGCGCCGCGTCCAAGTCCTCAAACAGCTCGATGGCCATGTGCGGCCGCATGGCCGTTACAAAGTCTTGGCTGGCAAACCGGTTTTCGGTGTCGGGCGAAAACACGTAGGCCATGGCCCGCACGCCCGCTTTCACGGCCAGGGGCAGCCACTCGTATTGCAGCCACGGCAGGGCGTCGCTCCAGTCGCCGCCGGTGTCGCTCTTGTCGTTCAGAATCAGGGAGTAATTCAGCTGGTTGCGCCATGTGGTGGCGCGCGCCACCCCGCGGATGACGGCGTCGCCCGTTAGGTGGCCGTGCCAGCGCACCATCAGCAGCTCATCGGCCGGGTAGTAGAAGTACTCGGCCAAAGCGGCTCCGTGTTCGTCCTGGAGGCTAAACAGCTGGGTGGGAGGGGAAGACAGCATGGTAGATGGCAGGAATATTCGGGGAATTTTCACAATATAGCCATTGTGGTATAACGGTTTTGGAATCAGCCGGTGCTGCTACCTTTGGGGTTCTGCTTTTCTCTCGTCTTTTTCGTTCGTAGCGCATGCACATTGCCATCGTCGGCAACATTGGGGCTGGTAAAACCACGCTGGCTCATAAGTTGGCCCAGCATTTTCGCTGGGAAGTATTTTTGGAAGACGTGGACGACAATCCCTATCTGAAGGATTTTTACCACGACATGCCCCGGTGGGCGTTCCACCTCCAGGTTTATTTTCTCAACGGCCGTTTCCGCCAAACCCAGCGCATCAAGGAGCTGCAAAAGGCCGGCAAAGGCATCATCCAGGACCGCACCATCTACGAGGACGCCCACATCTTCGCGGCCAACCTGCACGAGTCCGGCCTGCTCGCAACCCGCGACTACAACAACTACTACGCCCTGTTTGAGTCGATGATTGACCTCGTGGCGCCGCCCGACCTGCTGCTCTACCTCCGCGCCGACTTGCCTAAGCTCGTCAGCCAGATTGAGAAGCGCGGCCGCGACTACGAAAACAGCATCAGCATCGAGTACCTCAAAAGCCTCAACGAGCACTACGAGAAGTGGATTAGCACCTACAGCGCCGGCCGCCACCTCATCGTGGACGTAAGCGAGCTCGACTACGTGCGCAACCCCGAGGACCTGGGCACCATCATCGACAAGATAAATAACACGCTCTTCGGTCTGTTCTAGACCCTAAATAACCCGCCCAGTCAAGTCCGGGGCACCTGGCTCAACTGCCTAAAAAAGCTGTTTTAGTCCGCCTGCCCGAGTACCCCGAAATTTCATTTCGGGGTACTCGGGCAGGCGGGCTTAG
>DASVTG010000345.1:0-3779 GCA_036387695.1 Hymenobacter sp.
CATCGGTGGTCACTTGCGCTTGCAGCTGCGGCACCATTTTCAGCACCAACACCCGCGGCAGCACCACGCCGGCGCGCATGCCCTGGCGGAAGTTGGCCATGGCCGAATCGGCCCACACCGGAAACTGGCCCACCCGCGCCAGCCAGTTATCATAGTCCTTCACCGTCTTGAACGGCTGCGCGCCCGTGCCCGCGCCCAGTTGCCCGAGGGTGTTGGGCAGGCTGTAGAACTGCGCAAACGGCATCATCCAGGTGTTCTGCTGCAAGCCCTTCAGCCGGTTCTGCATCTCGTATTCGAAGATGTCGTAGCTCACCTGGTCAGCAGCCGAAAGCTTAGCGCGGTCAAAATTCTTCAGCGACGCCAGGTACTGCTCATAAAACTGCCGCTGCTGCTGCCGGAAGGCCCGGGTCTGGTCGTTAGGTAGTTGGTCGTTGTAGCGGTTGTCGCCCTGGCTTGTGGCGCTCAGCGGCGACAGCTTGGCGCGGTCCTCCCAATAGGCATCGAACAGGGCCGCTAGCGGGGCGGAAGTTGCAGCAATCGGGGCTTTGGCGGCCGGCTTGGTTTTGGAAGCTTGGGCCGCCGCAGGTGCGGCGGGCAGGCACAAGGCCAGTAACAGCGCGAAAGTGGTTTTTTGCATTACGAAGATGAGTTTTGGAAAAAGCTAGGCAAGCCACGCACTGGAACCGAGCGAACACTTTCCTGTCAATAATAAACCAAAAAAGCACGTCCTGCTGAGCTTGCCGAAGCATCTCTACCGCGCAACTAATCAATTTTACTATTGCGGGGGAGATGCTTCGGCTGCGCTCAGCATGACGTGCTACTTATTTTGTGTTCCTGAACCCCCTATTGCTTGGCGGCCCAAGCGTCCATTTTCTTTTCCAGCACGGCCAGGGGCATCGAGCCGTCTTTCAGCAGCTCGTCGTGAAACGCGCTGAGCTTGAACTTGCTGCCCAGCTGCTTCTCGTATTTGGCGCGCAGCTCCCGGATTTTGAGCTGGCCAATTTTGTAGCCCAGCGCCTGGCCCGGAATGGCCATGTAGCGCTCAATGGCCGACGTGGCCTCGTCGCGGGTGGTGCTCAGGTTGGCCAGCAGGTACTCAATGGCTTGCTCGCGGGTCATTTGGCGGGAGTGCAGGCCGGTGTCTACCACCAGGCGCACGGCGCGCAGCATTTCGTCGCCCAGGGCGCCCATGCGCTGGTAGGGGTCTTTGAACAGGCCCAGCTCCGGCCCGAGGCTCTCGCAGTACAGCGCCCAGCCTTCCACGTAGGCGTTTTGGAAGCCGAAGCGCCGGAACTTGGGCAAGGCGGTGTTTTCCTGGGTGAGCGAAATCTGGTAGTGGTGGCCGGGAATGGCCTCGTGCAGAAACAGCGACTCCATGCCCGAAGTGGTGGCAAACTTGGTGGCGTCGGGGATGGGCACGTAGAAAATGCCCGGTCGCGAGCCGTCCGGCGAACCTTGGTTGTATTCAGCCGAGGCCGACGCTTCGCGGAATTTCTCGGTTTCCCGGATTTCAAACGGCGTTTTGGGCGTGCGGCCGAACATGGTTTTCAAGTTGGGCAGCATGCGCTGGTGAATGTTCTCGAACGCCGCCAGCACTTCCTCCGGCTTCTTGTAAGGACGGAATTGAGCATCCGTGTTCAGGTAAGTGAAAAAGGCCGGCAGGTCGCCCTTGAAGCCAACCTCGGCCTTAATCTTCTCCATGTCGGCCCGCAGGCGAGCCACTTCCTTCAGGCCGGTCTGGTAGATTTCGGCCGGCGTTTTGTCGGTCGTCGTCTCGTACTTCACGTCGTAGGCGTAGATTTCCTTGCCGCCCGGCACGGCGTCGATGCCGCTCGTGGCCCGGGCTTTGGGCCGGTATTCGTTTTTCAGGAAAGTGCCCAGCTTCTTATAAGAAGGCACCAGCTCGGTGAGAATGGCCTGCTTGTAGGCGGCGGTCAGGCGGGTTTTGTCGGCGTCCGAAAAGTCCTTGGGAAAGCGCGTGATGGGGCCGTAGTACAGGCTTTTGGTCGGGTCGGTCACCACCACGTCGGGGGCTTGGAGCTGCGGAATCATGCGTTCCACCAGCACGCGGGGCAGCACCACACCGGTGCGCATGCCCACCCGGAAGTTGGCAATGGCCGAGTCCGTCCAGGCGGTGAAGCCGTGCACGCGGCCCAGCCAGTTGTCGTAGTCCTTCACTGTTTTGAAGGGCTGGTTGCCCTGCCCCGAGCCGTACTGCCCCAGCGTGATGGGCAGGCCGTAGAACTGGTTGGCCGGCATCATCCACGAGTTGAGTTTCAGCCCGGCCAGCCCGTGCTTCATCTCGTACTCGAAAATGTCGTAGCTGATTTGGTCGTTCTCGTTCAGCTTTTCGCGGTCAAACTGCTGCAGGCGCGTCAGGTAGCCTTGGTAGAAATTGCGCAGCGTGTCGCGGAAAGCGCGGGTCTGGTTGTTGGGCAGGATGTTGTTGTAGCGGTTGTCGCCGTAGGCCGTGGCCGAGAGCGGGTCGAGGCGCGAATTTTCCTCCCAGTAGCTGTTGAACAGGCCCGGCAGGCCGGTGGTGGAGTCGGCCGCGGTGCCGCCCGCAGCGGTTTCATTGGCGGCGGTGTTGGTGGTTTTGGTCTGGTTGCAGGCCGTGGTGAGCGCCGCGGCCACGAGGCCGGCGAGGGCAAGTTTTTTCATGAAGGAGGGATGTGCAGCGATAAGCGAAACGGTGGGCTCAAAGAACGGCAAATTCCTGGGCTGGCTGCAAATCGCGCTTCCGACGTGGTTCGTTGTGAAAATAACAACCCAGCCCTGCGCCTTTGAAAGGTGCAGGGCTGGGTTTCGGATGCGTGAAAGGGCCGCTTCTACTCCCGCACGAGGCGCTGGGTGGTGCGCCCAGCCGGACCGGTCAGCTCCAGAAAAAATGTGCCCTTGGGCAGGGCGCTCAGGTCGAGCCGCTCCTGGCCAGCCGCGCTGCCGCTGAGCAGCAGTTGGCCTATGTTGTTCAGGACGCGGTAGCGCACCGCGCCCACGGTGGCGGGCAGCCACACGGTGCCGGTGGTGGGGTTGGGGTAAGCCCCGGCCAGCCCGCGGCCATTCCATTCTGCGGAGGCAACGGGCGAATAGCGGCTGGTGCCGTCGGTATCGACCTGGCGCAGGCGGTAGTAGGCGCGCCCGGGCAGGGGGCGGGCATCGAGGAAGGAATACGCGTGGGCGCGGCTGCTGGTGCCTTGGCCTTTCACGGTGCCGATGATTTCGAAGGCCTCGCCATCGGCGCTGCGCTGCACCTCGAACCGGTCGTTGCCTTGCTCGCTTGCCGTGGCCCAGCTCACGGCCACGCCCTGAACGGTGGCCGCGGCGTCGAACCGGGTGAGCTCGACGGGCAGGGCCGCAACGTTGCTGATGCTCACGTCGTCGATTAAGACGTAGGTTCGGCGCGGCGCGGTGAGCACGATTTGAACATCGACGGCGGTAATGTTGCTGCCAAAGGTTAGGGTTACGGTAGCAGGCACAGCCGTCTCGTTACTGACGAAAATTTCCGTGAGCGTAGGGGCGGCACTGCTGACGGCTGCGGTGGCACTGCCCGTGGCGTTAAAATTCCAAAGGGGAGTAGCGCCGGTACCTTGTATTTTCAAAGTGGGTACCATGTTACCGGTGCCGTTGTAGGCGATGTTTGAGGTGGTCTAGAGAAGGCGGACAGAAGAAGGACGTATATTTCTTCTGTTATGGCAGCAAAAACCAGCGGGTCGTCGCCCGACAAACGGCGCAAATACGACGAGGCGTTTAAGGCCGAGGCCCTGCGCCTGGCCAGCGAA
>DASVTG010000346.1:0-7243 GCA_036387695.1 Hymenobacter sp.
CGCGGGTACCACTGCGCTATCTCGAATATCTCACCGTTTTTGGTCTGCAGGCGGCCGAGGCGGTCGGAGCCGTATTCGGGCACGTTGAAACCGTAGGCTATGCTGATTTTTAGCTTGTCGCCTTTGGGTTTCATCGCCTCGGGCAGGATGATTTGCATGCGGGTATCCTGCACCCGGTAGTTGGCCTTCAGCTTCTTGCCGTGCAGCTCAATGTTCACCGTTTGCAGGCTGTCGCCGCCCTTGAAGCCGCGGGCCGAGTTGCCGAAACGCCCGCCGGCCACCGCCGTTGCCGCGGCTCCTCGCGAGTCGGCGCGGTACAGGTTCTGGTCGAGCTGTAGCCACACGAAGGGCAGCGCGTCGGGGCTGTTGTTCGTGTAGGTGATGTCAACGGTGGCCGTCACGCGGGCCGCCTTTTCGTCGAGGCGGGCGGCGATTTTGTAGTCGGCCGCGTTTTGCCAGTAGGCGGCGCCGGGTTGGCCGCCAGCCGTACGGGTGGGCGTGGCCAGCTGCTCAATGAAGGCGGGGCTGAACAGCGTGCGGGCGTCATAGGCCGGGCCAGTGGAGAATTGCTGAGCAGCCGCCGTGCTGGCTAAGAGCAGCGCGGCGCTCAGCAAAGCGCCGGACATAAAATTTCGATTCATGCGAAGACAGAAGATGAAAATAGTAACATCGAACAAGGCAAAAACCCAGTTCTGCGCCAAAGGTAGCCGCCTTCAGCGCCTATTCCAATCTGGTTTGTACCAGTTGCATCAGCCCATTCAAATCGTTCGCATTCATCTCCCTTGAATGGATGAACGGAGCCAGCACGCCCGTTTCGTCCACGGCGAAAGCCGCCGGCAACGCGTGCTGACGCCACTTCGGATGGTCACGCACAAATTCGTCGCGGTGCTGAAATTCCACGGGCACGGGCAGGCTCTTGATGAAGGCCTTCCACTCGGGCCGCATGGAAACAGCGCCGTACGTGACCGCGCACAGCGAGCACGGGTAGGTGCCCGGCGACAGAACTTTGTGAAACGCATCCTTCAGACTGGGCAGCAGGCCACCGTCGGCGTTGTACACGAAAAGCAGGCGTTGGGGCATGTATTAAGCGAGAAGATGGCCGGCAAGTTAGCACATTAACGAATTGGCGTTGAGGCTAATTCAAGAAGGCTGGGTAGCCGTCACCAGCTGCCGCACCAGCCAATTCACCACGTCCTCTTCCACTTGGTCCCGGCACTCGTCGAGGCCGTGGCGGCAGCCCGGGTACAGCCGCAGTTCCTTGGGCTCTTGGGCGCGCTCGAAAATATTGCGCGAGCAGGCATCGGGCAGGATTTCGTCTGCCGTGCCGTGCACCAGCAGCAGGGGCCGCGGGCTCACCCGCGGGGCCAGGTCGGTGCCGTAGGTTTGGCTGCTCATGGCCACCACGGCCGTCACGGTCGGGCTCAGGGCCCCGGCGGCAATCACCACGGCGCCGCCGAAGGAATGCCCCACCAAGGCAACGTGGCGATACCCGCACTGCTGCGCCAAATACTCGGCGCCCAGCAAGGTATCCATCACGCATTCCTCTAGTTCATTGGGGTGGCGATAATGCAGGCGCAACGAGGCAACGCCTTGCGCGACCAGCCGTTCGGCCAAACGCGGGTACATGCCCCAAGCCGGGCCGTCGAGCCCGCCGCCTGCACCGCCTACCCACACCACTGCCGGCGCGCCGGCTGCGGCGGGGTGCAAGCGTGCCACAATGCCGCCTTGGTTGGTGTTCAAGGTCAGCGCTTCAACGCCCTCGGTGATGTGGTGCCGCGTAGCCGACTCCAGCACAAATTCCATCTTTTTGTTACGCGCCATGGCCGCATGCTTTAGAGGCGAAAAGATGCTGGTTGTACTGCGAGAGGCGGTATTGGTTATGGAGGAGATTGCCCGGGCGAGAACGCCAAGCCGCTCTTTCCAGCGTTTTTGACAGAGCATGTCACACGGCCGGCGCGGTGGTCGCGCACGTCTTCTAGGCCCTCAAATACGCCGCTTGGTTCAGCAGAATGCGGGCGACACGTGTCAGCACCACTGGCCCGGTAGCATATGAAAGGCTGAGCAACAAGCGCTACGAAAGCAGCAGAAATTTCATAAAAAACTTAATAAGTAGATGCCGCGCCAAGGTACTGCCGGCCCCACCTTTGTGAATATGCCCGCTCCCGCTGCCCCCCTGCCCTACCTCGTCTTCGACTTCGACAGCACCTTCACTCAAGTAGAAGGCCTCGATGAACTGGCCGACATTGCGCTGCAAGGCCACCCCGACCAAGCCGAGGTAGTGGCCCAAATCCGGGCCCTGACCGACCGGGGCATGGCCGGCGAAATTGGTTTTCAGGAGTCGCTGGCCAAGCGGCTGGCGCTGCTGGGCGCTAACCGCCGGCACCTGGCGCCGCTGGTAGCCCGCCTGCAAACCAAAGTGAGCGAAAGCATCCGCCGCAACGGCGACTTCTTTCGGCGCTTTGCCGACCGGATTTACGTGGTGAGCAGCGGCTTTCGCGAGTTCATCGAGCCCGTGGTGGCCGAATATGGCATCGTGCCCGAACACGTGCTGGCCAACACCTTCACCTTCGACGAGGCCGGCAACATCACCGGCTGCGACCCCGCCAACGTGCTGAGCCGCGACGGCGGCAAAATCCGGCAACTGGTGCTGCTGGATTTGGGTGGCCCCGTGTATGTACTCGGCGACGGATATACCGACTACCAAATTCGCGAGGCCGGGCTGGCCCACCGCTTTTACGCTTACACCGAAAACGTTAGCCGCCCTACCGTGGTGGCTCAAGCCGACGAAGTGCTCCCCACTTTCGACGAGTTTTTGTACCAACTAAAACTTCCCATGACTCTTTCGTACCCCAAGAACCGCATCAAAGTCCTCCTGCTAGAAAATCCCGATGCCCGCGCCAAAGAGCTTTTTTCGGAAGAAGGCTACCAAGTGGACACGGTGCCCGGCGGCTTGGATGAGGACGAGTTGATTCAGCGGATTGAGGGCGTGAGCATCCTCGGCATTCGCAGCAAAACGCAAGTAACCAAGCGCGTACTGGATGCTGCCAACCGGCTGATTTCGATTGGCGCGTTCTGCATCGGCACCAACCAGATTGACTTGTCGGAAGCCATGAAAAAGGGAGTGGCCGTGTTTAATGCGCCGTTCAGCAACACCCGCTCGGTGGTGGAGCTGGCCCTGGGCGAAATCATTGTGCTGGCCCGCCGCATTCCGGAGAAGAACCCGAAGATGCACGTCGGCGAATGGGACAAGTCGGCCAAGGGCTCCTTCGAGATTCGAGGCAAAACGCTGGGCATCATCGGCTACGGCAACATCGGCTCGCAGCTCTCGGTGGTAGCGGAGGCCGTGGGCATGAAAGTGGTGTACTTCGACATCGCCGAGAAGCTACAGCTCGGCAATGCCGTGAAGTGCCGCACGCTGGAAGAATTGCTCGTTCAAGCCGACGTGGTGACCCTGCACATCGACGGTCGCCCCGACAACGAGAATTACATCGGCGCCAAAGAATTTGCCCAGATGAAGTCCGGCGCGCTGTTCCTCAACAACGCCCGCGGCCACGTGGTGGACGTGCCGGCCCTGGCCGCGGCCCTGCGCTCCGGCCACCTGGGCGGCGCGGCCGTGGACGTGTTCCCGTACGAGCCCAAAACCAACAACGAAGGCTTTGAAAACGAGCTACGCGGCCTGCCCAACGTCATCCTCACGCCCCACATCGGCGGCAGCACGGCCGAGGCCCAGCGCAACATCGCCGAGTTTGTCCCCGAGCGCATCATGGCCTACATCAACACGGGCAACACCCAGCAGTCGGTCAACTTCCCGAACATCCAACTGCCCGTGCAGCAAGCCCATCGCCTCATTCACATCCACGCCAACGTGCCCGGCGTGCTGGCCAAAATCAACAACGTGCTGGCCGCGCACCACGTCAACATCCTGGGCCAGTACCTGAAAACCAACGAGCACATCGGCTACGTGATTACGGACATCAACCGCGAGTACGACCAGGAAGTCATCAAGGCCCTGCGCGAGGTGGAGCACACCATCAAGTTCCGGGTGCTGTACTAGGGGCTGGTTGAGGTAGCTGGAACGGGATAGAGGCGCAACAGTTGAAGTCTCGTCGTTCGCGCCGGCCGCTTGTATTCGCCGTTATCGTCCAACGACGAGACGCAAGCATGCGCCTTTAAACCCCTTCAGCAGCTCAAAAGGCTAAATCAGGTGGCTGCTTAGCAAATTTTTTGCCGGGTGCCCGGCGCCCGCTATCTTATTTGTTGCGTTCGGCCAGCAGGGTGTTGTATCGCTGCACCATGTCGGCGTACAGCGAGTACACCTGCAACAGCTTGTCCTTGCAGTCCTCCAGGCTTTCGAGCTGATACGGCACGATGGGTTCCAGGGCCGCGGTGAGGGAAAGTTCCCGGAAATCCTGGCCAAAGTCGTGGTGTATGACTTCGCCAACCTGCTTGATGAAATCGAAGCTTAGGTGCGGGTCCTCGAAGCGACGGTAGAGCGTAGGCCGGCTGATGCCAAGCGCCGGGAACAACTGGCTGAGCTTGACCCCGCTTTTGCGCACCGCTGCCGCCACTATTTCTCCGCGATGTTGCTGGGCCATATCAATTCGGACTAGAATGAGATAAAATTGGCAAGATTGTGTCCACTACTGATTGTTAGTTATTTGCCGAATTTGTGCTGAAAACGAGATTTTATGAGGCATTTTTGCATCAATTTTGCCTCACTGAGTTTTATACATGGACGGCCGCAGTCTCAACATCACCAGCGAAAACATTGCCCAGCTCCGCCAGCTCTTCCCCGACATCGTCAGCGAAGGCCGCGTGGATTTCGACCGCCTGCGGGCGGCACTGGGCGCGGCCGATGCCCTGGCCCCCGACGGCCCCGACCACTACGAGTTGCGCTGGGCCGGCAAAAGCGCCGCCCGCCGCGAGGTGCAGCGCCCCACCACCGCCACCCTGCTGCCCGACCCCGATAACTCGGTGGACTGGGACCGCACCGGCCACGTCTTCATCGAAGGCGAGAACCTGGAAGTGCTACGTGTGCTTCAGCGCGGATATTTCGGCAAGGTGAAGATGATATACATCGACCCGCCTTACAATACCGGCTCGGACGCCTTTGTATACCCCGACGACTACGGCGAGCGCCGCGAGGACTACGAAAAAGCCATCGGCCAGCGCGACGAAAACGGCTTTCTCAACAAGCAGGACCTGTGGAAGAAAAACACCCGCGAAAGCGGCCAGTACCACTCCGCCTGGCTGAGCATGATGTGGCCCCGCCTCTACCTCAGCCGCAACCTGCTGCGCGAAGACGGCGTGATTTTCGTGTCCATCGACGACAACGAGGTCCACAACCTGCGGATGCTGATGAACGAGGTGTTCGGGGAGGAAAACTTTGTGGGCACCATTATTTGGAAGAAAAAAACGAATGGCAACAATGTTGGCGACATCCCGCCTGTGCACGACTATATTTTATGCTATGCCAAGCAAAAAAGGGACAAGCACGATTCGCTGCTGGGTTTCCCGATGACGGCGGAATACATTAAGAAAACCTATAAGAACCCTGATAAGGACCAACGCGGCCCCTGGACTACCTCCGATTTATCGGCCAACCATGAAGGGCCGTATTTTCCAATTCTAAATGAGAAAACCGGCGTCGAATACTACCCGCCAGAGGGCCGGTATTGGGTTTTCAATGAAGTGGAAGTAAAAGCCAGAATTGCGGATGGACGAATTATTTTCGGCAAAAAAGGCCTTACCGCCCCCATACAAAAGTCTTTCCTCAAAGACCGCAAAAGCAACCGGCTTAAATCCGATTCGTGGTGGAGTGAGCACGGCCTGAATGAGGACGGCACCGCGGAGCTAGCAGCCATGCTGGGGCCGAAGGTGTTCGTGCACTCCAAGCCCTCAGACCTGATTAAGCATTTGCTGAACATCACGACTGTCAGCGGCGATGTTGTGCTTGATTTTTTTGCGGGCAGCGGCACCACGGGCCAGGCCGTTTATCGATTGAATGAGGAAAACAAGGAAAACCGCCGATTTATCCTCGTACAGATGGCCGAAAAAGTGGAAAACTCACGCATTAAGTTCGCCACCATTGCCGAAATCACCCAGCAGCGCTTGGTGAAAGCGGGGCAGCTTTTGCAACAACAGCCCGCCGCAACCTTGGCGCTGGGAACTGATGATTACGTGCCCGACCTCGGCTTCCGCGCCTACCGGCTGCACTACTCTAATTTCCGGGCATGGCGGCCCGACGTGACGGCCGCGCCCGACGTGCTGGCCCAACTGGAACTGTTTCAGGAGCCGCTGCGGGCGGCCGACGGTGCGAGCAGCAGCGCCGCAATCGTCACCGAGCTGCTGCTGAAAATGGCGGGCGGCCCCGACGTGCTGCCGCTTTCGGTGCCCGTGGCCCGGCTCGATGTGGGGGGCGTGGAAGTGCACGACGTGGCCAGCGGCTTGGTGTGGCTGGCCCTGGCCGGCATCAGCCCCGAGGTGGTGGCCGCCGCCGTGGCGGCCCGGCCCCAGCGGCTGGTGGTACCGGGCCGCTTGTTCGGGGGCAACAACCCCGACGAGCAAGTGAGCAACGCCCGCTTGCAGCTGGCCGACGCGGGCGTGGTGCTGCAACTGATTTAAAGGTTGTCGCTTTACTAATCATTTGTCATCCTGAGCGCAGCAAAGGACCTTATCACCGCTGAACGGCTGGCAGTAATTACTTACTCCAACGTGATAAGGTCCTTCGCTGCGCTCAGGATGACAGGCGCTATCCAGACGAGTGCTAAAAAATCCCCTACCATGAAACTCCAATTCGACGCCGAACAGGACTACCAGAAAGACGCTGTGCAGGCCATAGTGGCGGCATTTGAAGGCCAACCCCTGAGCAAGTCCCCGCTGGAAGTATCGCTGAGCGCGGCCGGCGCCGATGGCTCGCTGGCCTTCACCGAAACCGGCATTGCCAACCGGCTGGTACTGGCCGACGGGCAGCTGCTCGACAACGTGCGCCGGGGCCAGGCAACGCGGGGGCTGCCGCCGTCGGCGGCCCTGGAACCGTGTACGTTCCGCAACGCCGAGGGCGAAACCGACACCGCCAGCCTGCCCCTGAACCTTACGGTGGAAATGGAAACCGGTACCGGCAAAACCTACGTCTACCTGCGCACCATCTACGAGCTGCACCGCACCTACGGCTTCCGTAAATTTGTGATTGTGGTGCCGAGCGTGGCCATTCGGGAAGGGGTGTGGAAGTCGCTGGCCATCA
>DASVTG010000347.1:0-5267 GCA_036387695.1 Hymenobacter sp.
GAGCGGCTTTAGGTTGACCAGTTGGGGCGACCACACCAGCCCGGCGCGCCGGCGCGCAAAAAAGACGATGTACAAAAGCAGAGCCGTGTAAAGCACTGCCGCCAGCCAGAGGAGGACCGTGACAACGGGAAAGCGACGCGAAGCAGGAGGCATGGAAGAAGTAAGGCGATGGCCCGGCCGGGTAGCTCGAAGGAAAGGAGTGGATACGTTCATGAGCTCAAAGCGGCCAGCAGGCGGTCGGTGGCGGGCCCAATGGCAAAATATTGTGCAAACGCCGTACGGGCGCGCCCGCTCATGGCCTGCTGCTCGGCGGCCGACAAACCTACCCAGCGGGCCAGCAGGCTGCGCGTGCCCTCAGGGGTGTCGTCGGCTACCAGGCCCGCTCCCGCGGCTTCAATTTCGCGCCAGATATTGATTTGGTTGGAAATGAGCACGGGCTTGCCGCAAGCCAGGGCTTCTACCACGGCAATGCCGAAGTTTTCCTGGTGGCTGGGCAGCACAAACGCCGCGGCCCCGTAGAAGGCCCCCCACTTGCTGGCCCCTGAAAGCATGCCCGGAAAAACCACCGACTCGGGTGGGGCGCTGGCGGCTTGCTCGCGCACGGCCTGGCCGTACGTTGTGTCGAGGCCGGGCCCGGCCACCACCAGCCGCGGCCCCGCCGGCCCGGCCGCACCAGCAGCGTAGGCTTGTACCAGCAAGTCGGCTCCTTTCTTCTCGTGAATCCGACTCAGAAACAGCAAGTAGGGGCGTCCATCGGCCGGAAGCAGCGCCTGCTCAAGGGCGGCCCGCATGGCTGGCACAAAGGCGGGCGGCTCTTCCACCCCCAGCCCAACCACCAGCTCGCGCCGGGGCCGGTAGGGACGGAACGGCTCGCGGGCCAGGCGGCGCTCTTCTTCGCAGGTGAAAAGCACGCCGGTGGCCTCGTTCACCACGGCGCCTTCCACCAGTTTCCAGTACGCCCAGTTGCGCACCGCTTTCACCCGGCGGCCCGCGGCCCGCTGAAAGTAAGGGTCGAGCATGCCGTGGGGCATCACAAACAGCTTGGGGCCCGCCGAGCCGCGGCGGCGCCAGGCCTGCCGGGCGGCGTAGCTGGCGTACAGCCACAGGCCGTGCACAATCACGGCATCGAAACGGCCAAGGTTGGCGTCGAGCCAGGGAGCCAAACGGGCGCTGTAAGTCCAGGGGCCGCGGCCGGGCCCCAGGGCGTGCAGCGGAAAAGGGTCGGCGGCCACGTAGCCCGCGGCGGGGTCGTCGAGGCTGGCCACTTCGCTGTGCACGCCGCGGGCCGCCAGCCCCACAATCATGGTGCGCACGGCCTGGCACACGCCCCCGGCCCGCGGGTCCATGTCGGCGGTGATGTGCAGAATGGTCATGCGGCGGTCGGGTTGCGGACGATGTCCAGGTAAATGGCCTCGATGCGGTCGAGGGCATCGGCGGTCTCAAAGCGGTGGGCCGAGGCCAGCCCGGCCGCCACGGCTTGCGCGCGCGCGGCCGGACCCAGGCCGGCAATTTCCTCCACGGTGTGGGCGGCCGTGCTGGCCCAGGCGGCGTCGTTCGCCGCTTGGCGGGGCACCAGGAATCCGGCCTCACCGGCCACTTCCGTCATGGGAGCCTCGGCGGTGGTGAGCACGGGGCAGCCCGAGGCCATGGCCTCGGCAATGGGCCAGCCGAAGCCTTCGGCTAGCGACGGAAACAAGAACACCTGGGCGCCCGCGTAGGCCTGCCGCACCAAGGCATCGTCGGCCTGCGTCAGAAAATGCACATCGGCGCGGAAAGGAGAGGCGGCGTGGGCAGCCGCCAAAGCCACATCGGGCGCCTGGCCAATGAAGAGCATGGGCCAGGTGCGGGCGCTGAGCTGGCGCCAGGCAGTATAAAGCTTCAGTACGCCCTGCCGGTTCTTATACCACTGGTTGCCACCCACGTGCAGCAAGTAGCCATCGGCGAGGGGCAAGCCGGTTTGGCGGGCCAATGCGGCACGGGCTGCGGCGGGGTCCTGCGGGGCAAAGTCTCGGTTCAGGCCGTTATAAACCACTTCGGACCGAGCTGGGCGGCTGGGCAGAAAGCGGCGCAAGTCGGCCTCGGTGCTGCGCGACACCGAAATAAAATTGCGGGCTTTCGCGTAGCCGCGCCGAATCATTTCCTGGTAGCGGCGCCCGGTCCAGCCCGTGGGGTTCTCGGGGATTTCGCCCAATGCCGAGCGCTGCGCCAGAAAATCGTGGCAGTGCACGGCGTGCGGTCGGTTGGCCACCAGCGGCACCCACGGCCCCAGCGCGTGGTCCGTGAACACAAACAACGTATCGGGCGCGCAGGCGCGCAGGCGGCGGCGCACTTGGGCGGGGAAGGCGGCGTACTGGTCCAGGTACCCCAGCCACTTGCGAAGCGGACCGGGCGCCGGAATCCGCGAGAACAAGGCGTCCGGAGCCCAAACGGCGACCGTGTGCCCGCGCGCGGCCATGCCGTCGGCTAGCATTTGGGCAAAGCGCGGCATGCTCTGGTGGCCAAGAAAGGCAGGATGGGCAAAAAAAACGATGTTCATCAAAGCCAAAAGCTAGCGCAGCGGTTGCTTGGGCCCGGCCACCGGGGCGGGCGGGCGCAGGGCCGCTATCATCAGTCCGCCCAGCAGGGCGCTGAAACCCAGAGCCGTTGGTTGGGCCCACTGCCCTTGCGGCAAGGTGAGCAAGCCAAAGCTGACCAGCAGCCAGGGCAAAAGCTGGCCTTCGGCAAGCTGGCGGTAGCTCGCCAGCGCGATTTTGGCCATGAGCCCCAGCCGAATCACGATGACAATGAGCCCCATCAGCAGGCCCATTTCGCCAATGAGCCGGCCCCATTCTTCCTCCGAAATCAGGAAGCCCCGGTCGCCGGAAAGCAAGTTGCTGGCCACGTTGGTGCCCATGCCAATGCCGTAGCCGAAGAAAGGTGCCTGGGTCGATTTGGTGCCCGTGATGGCCGTGAGCATGCTGCCCAAGTAGCGGTCCACCAGCGTGCCCTTGGCCCCACCTTCGAAATCACTGGCCAGCTCGATGCGCGTGGTGAAGGCCTCCACCGGGGCTTCCAGCAAGCTGGTTTGGCTGAGCACGGCTATCACCAGCACGGCGCCAACGAGGGCCGAAATCATGCGGGTGAGGTAGCGGGGCCGGCTCGACACGGCCAGCATGGCAAAGAACAGCGTGATGATTACCTGAAACAGCAGGGTGCGCGAGATGGAAAACGGGATGGAGGCCAGCAGCCCGCCCGTGGCCGCCACCAGCAACAGCCGGCTCACGGTGTTGCGGGGCGCCAGCCAGAAGTAAAACACAAAACAGCCCAACAAGCTGTAAAACATGGTGGTACCGTTGGTGAACGAGAACGTGCCCGGCGGCCGGAAAAAGCCCAACGCGCCGCTAAAGCCCGCGCCTTCCATGTCGCCGCCCACGCCCCGGTTCACCCAGGCCGACTGCGGACTGTAGAATTGCAGGGCGATGAGCACCGTCATGGGAATGGAAATCCAAAGCAGGACCCGGCCCACGCGTTCCACATCGGCGCGATTGAACAAGCGCCCGATGACGAACATGAGGGGAAAGTGCAGCAGCAGAATGCGCACGCCATACACCGCCACGTACAGGTTGCGATGGCCAAACAGCAGCGCCGTAAAAAAAGCCACTATCGCCACCACCGTCATGGCCGTGAGGTAGCCGTTGGCGGGCAGCAGGCCCCGCCGCCAGGTGGCCAGCACCAGCCACAAGGCCAGCGGGTCGCGTATTACCAGCAACGGCGCGGCCAGGCCCGGCAACACCCACTTTCGCAGCGCGCCCTCGAAAATCAGGAGCAGAATGTACGCCCAAATGCCCCGCTTCAGCGTGCGCAGCGAGTCGGTTTCGGCCAGCGGCAACGCAGCAGTCTGGGCCGGGGCTGAAGGAAAACGGGGCAGTGAAGGATTCATAAGAGAATAAAGTTAATGAAGACGGCTACCGAGCCAGCGCGGCGGCCAGCTCCCGGCCATAGGCCGACCACGGCCGACGACGGGCGGCTTCCTGGGCAGCGCGCCCGGTCCGGGCCACGGCGTCGGGCCGGTGCAGCAAGTCGGCCAGGGCCGCTTGCAGGGCCTCGGTCGAGCCGGCTTCTACCAGCCAACCGCTGTGGCCGTGCTCAATAAGGTCGGGGCCCGCGGTGCGGTCGGTGGTAATCACGGGGGTGCCCTGGGACATGGCTTCGGTGATGACCAGCCCAAACCCTTCAAAGAGAGAAGGAAAGGCCAGCACGTCGTGGGCGCGCATGAGGCGCAGCACCTCGGCGTGCGGCAGGCTGGGTATCCAGCGGTGCCGGGCCAGGGCCGCGTCCAGGGCGGGGCAGGGGCCGCCGGCTTTGTGCCCCACCACCGTGAGCTCCACGTGCGGCACTAGGGCCGCCACGGCTGCAAACAGGTTGGCCACGCCCTTGCGCTGGGAAAGGCTGCCCACAAAAAGCAGCTTCAGCGGGCGCCCACCGGCGTCGTCGTAGCGCCGGGCTTCGCCCACGGCCGGGAAGCCGTAGGGAATAACTTCCACGGGTGCCAGTTGGCCGGGGTAGTCAAGCAGGGTGTCAGCGGTGAACCGGCTGGCCACGAAAATCCGGTCGGCTAGCCGCAGCTCTTCGTCTTTGCGGGCCAGCTTGGCTTCCGAATCGCCAAAGCCAATGAGGGTGGGGGCCCAGTCTGGCCACTTCTCGCGCTCGGGGGCCAGCAGCCGGCGTGCCGCCCGCCAGTACCCAATGGGCAGGTCGTAGTAGCAGGCCAAGCCCAGGTCCTTGGCGGCCCGGAAGGCACCGGCGGCCCCGTCCTCGTAGGCATACACGCCGTCGGCTCCTTGCTGGGCGGCGCGGGCCAGGCTGCCGGCCACGCGGCGGTCGAGGCTGTGGTACACGGCGTCCACGCTGAAAGGGCCGGTTTCGGGGCGCACCAAGGCGGTCCAGCCCGTGCGGCCCGCCAGCAGGCGGCCCGCCTCGCGCCAGGGCCACGTTTTCGTGAGCGAAGCCAATTCCGGCTCGAAACGACGCCGACGCAGCTCCGCCAGCGGCCCCGCCGCCCCCAGCCGGTCGAGCCACTGGCCCGGAAAGGTGGCTATGGCCGTGTGGAACGCGGCCAGCTGCCCCGCTTGGGCAAGCCCGGCGGCCGCGGCGCGCACGTTGGCGTTGCCGGTGGGGTGCGAAAAGACGAGTTTTGAGGTCATGGCTCTACGGTGGGTGGCTTCGTGCGCCATGGGGCTACGTCCCTGAAATCGTTCTACGGCAATTCGTGGTGGCGCAGCGCCGTG
>DASVTG010000348.1:0-8071 GCA_036387695.1 Hymenobacter sp.
AGCCCTGCATCCGCGACCTGGCCGCGCTGCTGCGCGACCACCTGCCGCCGGCCGTCGTCATGCTCACGCCGCTGGAGCAGCTGGCGCGCCGCGCCCAGGAGCTGCACCACACCCACCCGCAGTACCGGGAAGAGCTGCCGCTGGTGCTCAGCGGCGAAGCCCGCCGGCGCGCCCGGTTCCACGGCCTGCAGGTGGTGGACGGCCCGGTGCGGGACGTGCCCACCGCCCAACCGGCCCACTGCCGTGCATAAGCCCGTTTCCCTCACCAACGCCCGCACCGGCAAGCGCGTGCGCGTGGCGTCGCACGCCGTGCCGGCGGGCAGCAAAGCCAACCGGGTCTACGCGCTGCAGCCCGGCGCCGCGCTGGTGCCCGTGCCGACGCCGCTGCCCATCCTGGGCTATCGCTACCAACGCGAGCACCTGCACGTGTACGTGAACGGCTCCATGCCGCTCGATTTGCGCAGCGCGCACGAGGAGGGCCGCACCCGGGACGAAGTGTGGCTGGTGGCCACGCGCCCCGCCGGCATTCAAGAAATCGTCCTCACCGACTGCCGCGAAGACTTCCACATCCTTCTTCCCCAAGCCGCCTGAGCCATGCACTTCGCCAAGCTATTCACCTGGCCCGCCGGCCAGCTCCTCGTGCAGTTGGAGGATTCCGACGAGGAGGACCTGGCCGATACGCCCCACCTGGTGACCTGCAAAACGAAGCACCCCTCGGGCGTGACCCTGGCCATTAACAACTGCTACGCGGACGAAAAGGCCCGAGACGCAGACTTTGAATCTTTTGACGAGGAGAAAGCCCTCACATTATTCACCAAACAGCACCGCGTGCTGGAAAACATGGCCGGCTAATGGACCCGAACCACATCGCCACCAAAGGAGACCTGCAGGACGTGCGCCAGGAAGTCTCGGACCTCAAAGAGATGCTGCGCCAGGCGCTGGGCCTGACCGCGGCCGAGGATTTCCTCACCCTGGAGGAAGCCGCCAAGGCCACGAAAACCACCCCCAAAACGGTGCGCAAGTGGATTGAGGAAGGCAAGCCGGACCAAAAGGGCAACATCATCAAGCTGCAGGCGCTGGAGTTCAGCCCGGGCTTCAAACGCATCCCGCGGGCGGCGCTGCTGGCCTACGGGCAAGGCCTGGGCTTCGACGTGAGCCGGCTGCTGCCCGAACACCTGCCACCGATGCGGCGCGTGGCTTAACACGACTTTTTATCATTCACCCTTCTCATTCTCAGAGACCCATGTCCACCCTCACCCTCACCTTCAACGAGTTCCGCGCCTTGAAGCCCGAAGCCCACCAAAAGGCCGTGAACCTGTTCACCGCCGAAATCAACTACCTGCGCCGGCAACTGCGCCTGGACCCCGAGGGCACCCTCGACCACGTGGCCGTCACCGAGCAGATTGACATCCTGGTGTCGCTCCGCAAGGTCCACCAGGGCTGCCTCGACGAGGAGCGCGGCGCCGCGGAAGTGGTTGCCGAAACCGATGGTTCCACCGTTGCCATCGCCGCCTGAGCATGAAGGACCTCATCGTTTACACCTCGATGCCCTCCAGTGGGCAAATGACCACCTTCCTGCGGGCCGTCGGCGAAGCCCACCACGTGGACGTGCGCCCCATCAGCGCGCTGCCAGCGCCCGACGAGCACCGTCGCCAGCAACTGCGCGTGGTGCGCCTGGAGCTGCTCGATGCCGTTGCCGAGACGCAGCGCGACTTGGGCTGCTTTGAACGCGGCGAAGTGCAGCCCGACGCCGGGCGCGAGAACGGACTGCGCTATGATTTGGAGGCATACAACCGCCGGCTCGCCGGCATTAATACTGTGCTGGGCACGGAGATAGGAGGGCCGGATAATGGCTGATTTGACCCGCTACGCACAATCCTACGGGGAACTGCTGCAAACCATTCTCGACTGGCAATACGTCTCGCCTGAGCACCGCTTCCTCCGAGAGCCCATCGACGAATTGGTAGTTGGAGGCAATACGGAATCGGTCTTCACCCTGGGGTGGGCCCGCAGAGACAAGTTGTTGGTGATGACCATCACGTATCCCGACCCGGACAAGCCCACGCAGCAATTCGTGCATGCCGGCGGCAGTGGCGGCCTGTTTACGGCCTTCGCCAACGCCGCCCTATACGCCGACCGGCGCCGAGCCGAGAACATGATTACGTTCACGCTTACCGCTGAGCAGGTGCCCCGCATGCGGGCGCTAGTGGAAGAGTACAACGAACCGGACGACCAGGGCGAGTACCTTGACCCCGAGGAGCGGCAGCACGAAGCCATGTTTTACGACGAGCATCCCGAACTCGCTCCCGACTGGTGGGACCAGGGCCCGGCCATGAGCATCGTGGAAGAAACGGACCTGGGCGAAGGACTATTCTCCGTGAAGCTGTGGGTGCAAGATGCCAATACGGCCCTGGCGTTGGGCTTGTGGTGGGAACACCGCAAGGATGGTCAGGTGAAGCAGGAAGGAGGGCAAGCTGATGCCTGAGCAAATCACACTTGTTCTCAAGCCGGCAGTTGTTGCTCGGTTCCTGGACTTTTTAGCCCAGCCGGAATTCTCTCAGTACCGCTTGGTTGACCACCAGCCGGATGCAAGCCCGGCTGGTGCGCCCAACCACTCAGTGCTCATCATCGAAGCAGAGGAAAGCTGGCAGTTCTTTAAGCTAGGCTGGCGGTGGGCCGCGCATGAGGGTTTGCCCTCGCAGGAAGGAGGGCCGTCACTTGGATAAGGCCTTCGCCGACAAGCTTCTGGCCGCGTCGCTGGACAAGGAGCACCTGGCGCAATTCCTCGCCATTGAGGCGCGCGCCCTGGCCACGCCGCCTGGTCGCTGGCATTGGGACATCCGTCCCCAGACCAAGTCCGTCACGCTGATGGGCGGCGAGTCGGGCTGGGATACCATCATCACCAGCCACCGCTGGGGCATGAACGGCGCCACGTTCTGGATGCCCAACACCGAGAATCCTTCGTTCCTCCAGGGCTTGGAAGAAGACGGCGTGCCGCACCCGGGCCGGGCGCATCACAAGGACTGGGCCCTCACCACCGAGCGGCCCATTGCGGTGTTTCTGGCCCATTCGCGGGCGGACAACGATTACCTAAGGGACCTGGTCCGGAGCCTGGCTCAGGAGCTGGCGCTGGTTAGCGGCGTGGAAGTAGGAGAGGAGGTGCCCGGTGGCTGAGCAGCCCATCACCTCCAGCAAAGTCTGCACCCTGGCGTGCGAGGTCGACGGCGTGCGCCGGGTCGACCTCGTGGCCATGCAGTACCCCTTAATGCTGGTCGGCTCGGCCCGCATCACGGACGTGGACACGGACGCCCCGCTGCTGGGCGATGTGTACGTGCACCCGGACCTGCGGCGCCTGGGCATCGGCACGCTGCTGGTGCGCGCGGCCAAGGCCTGGGCCGACCAACACGGCAAGGGCCTGTGCCTGCACGTGCGGCCCGACAACCCTGCCCTGCAGCTCTACCTGGACGAAGGCTTTGAGGACTGGTACGGTCAGAAAACCGACGAAGGCAGCCTGTGGCTGATTAAGTGCGCCTTCGAAGGCAAACTATTGCGGGAAGGAGTCAACGATGACTGAGCCGCGTCCCTTTGCGCTCGGCCGGCAAGCCGTGCAGGACCTGCTGGCCACCGGCCGGGCCCAGGTCGTGAAAAGCCTCCGGCCCCAGCCGCTGCCAAGCGAGTTGCCGGCCAAAGTGCCGTACGCGGCGGGCGAGCGGTTCTGGGGCCGCGAGTCGGTGGCCGCCCACCAGGGGCAGTACCTCTACGATGCCGACGGCCGCCAGCCGGGCTTGTACTACCAGAAGTGCTACCACATGCCGCGCGCGGCCTGCCGATTGGAATTGGTGGCCACGGCCGTGCGGCTGGAGCAGCTGGAAGGGGAGTGGGTGGCCGTGGTCGACCTGCGCCAGGTGGAGGCCCACGCCGGCCCGGTGTTCGCCCTGGATTTCGACCAGGTGGCCCAGGCCGGGCACCGCACCCGGCACCGGCCCAGCTTTGCGGTGGCCACGCTCGCGGTCGCCACCGACGCGGCCGCCGCCACCTCGGCTTTCGTGCGCGCCCACGCCCGCTACCACCACGACGCCTGGTGGCTGCCGCTGGTGAAGCGCGAGGTGCGGCACTGGCTCAAAGCCCTGCGCTTCACCCAGCCGCCCTCGGTGCAGGTGGGCGGCGTGGACGTGGTGTGCGGAAAGGAGGCGCCCGGATGACGGAGCTATCACCCGCCGCGGCGGCCTGGCTACGGCACTACGCATCAGGCTATTTCACCCGCGCCGCGCTGGAAAAGACCCGGGCCGACCTGGAGGACGGCTCCTATCAATTCGCTTACGCCAAACACCACGAAGGCCCCGACCGCCTGGCCGCGCTGCGCCACCTGCTGGCGCGGCCAGAACTCCTACTTTCTCTACCCAACTCCGATGCCTGACTGGCTCTATTCCCTGCTGCAAATCGTGGTCAACGTGGGCCTGGTAATCTTTTTCTCCCGGCGCGCTTATGGCCGCGGCTACGATGACGGCAGCCGAGAGCAAGCCCGGCTGATGCGCGACATCCACCGCGTCCTGCGGGACGTGCACCGCTCTAAATCTTAGTTTTTTATCCATTTACCTTATTTATTTCCTTGGCTACAACCCCTTCTACATCCGTCAAAGCCGGTGGCGGCCTCTTCGGCACCGTTTTCCTGGTGCTGCTCGTGCTCAAGCTCGTGGGCGTGCCGCCGGTGGCCGCCTGGAGCTGGTGGCGCGTCACCTCCCCGCTGTGGGCGCCCTGGGTGCTCATCGTGGCCGCGCTCGTGCTGGGCCTGGCCTGGGCGGGCGTGCTCGGAGTCGTTCGCCGCGTCAGCCGCCGCGCATGAGCCCACCCACCTGGCCCCGTTTCTGTGCCGAACCAGCCCAGGTGCTGGAGTGGCTGGGCAAGCTGCGCCCAAGCGACAACGTCAGCAAAAAGGTCGTGGTCACCCTCCGCTGGATGGTGAACGAGGAACTCGAGCGCCGCATGCCGGAGGCGGTGCCCACGTCCATTACCGATTTCACTCCGGAAGAACCCGGCTCAAACCGGGAAATAAACCTGCTCAATGACTTGACTTCCGGCCAACAGTGATGCGTGGTTTGCATCGATAAACGCCACATTACCAACACTTCCCGAGCCCACCGAGGGCGCCCGTTGCAGCGGGTTTCCGGCATCGAAGCCGGTCGGGCAAGCGGAGGACCGCAACCGCCGTCCGGCTCGTGGGGCAGCCGCCCAGGGAAGACCCGCCCTGGCTGCTCCCGCGCCACCTTTTACCCCCATCCCGGCTTTCCCTGGCCTTTTCCTTCATGCTACCCACCCTCTTACCGCTTGATGCCGCCCGGCTGCTGGTGCACAAGCACGTGCTGCAGCTCAACGCCCAGCAGCCCACCCGCACCTTCACCCGCCTTACCCAGGACCGCGTGCTCAAAAACGGCACCGTCAAGCCCGGCGGCGTGGTGGTCATCACCCGGCGCGCCAAAGCCGTGAACGACGGCTGCTTCAACACGTGCCTGCTGCTGCTGCAGCGGGCCCGCAAGCAGGCCGACCGCATGCTGGCCAACCCGATGCTCTGGGACGCGCTCAGCGGGGACGAGGTGCCGCCCATCGAGGTCAACGGCCGCGAGCTGATGGAGAAGCGCGGCATGAGCGACCGCAGCATGCGCAACCACATCGCCCAGGGGCTGAAGGTGGGCATTTTCGTGCGCAAAAAATTCCGCGGCACCCGCGCCAGCTTCCACGTGTGGATAAACCCGGATTTGGTCTGGGAAAAGCCCCAAAAGGCCGTGGAAACGCCCGCGGAGGCCGATTCCGAAACGAGGCATATTTCCTCTTTTTTTAACCCCAACGGTAAAAATTTTCCGCATACTGAGGTTCTTGAAACCCTTGATACTCCTGAAATAAAAATTACCAGTGGGGAAAAATTAGTGGCGCAACCGGCCGCGGCCGGAAAGACGGGAAACCCCTTTCAGGAAACGGAGGCCCGCAGCCGGGTGGACGCCGGCAAACGGGCAAAAAAAGGGGCGGCGGGGCCCGCGGCGCGCCCCGTGGCCACCGGAACGCCCTCCGCGGCCGAAACGGCCCTGCTGCTGGCACAGGCCCAGAAAATGGCCTTTGTGCAAGCCTTCTGGAACTACGCCAAGGAAATGATTTACCCGGGTCGCCGGTGGGGCGAGGAGCAGGAACGAAAAATCTTAAACGCCATCTGGTGTGGCGTCTACGGCCGTTTCCGCGACTTTGAGCGTTACGACTGGGAGGCGTTTCAACGGACCCTGCTGCGCCGGCTGCGCATGGTCCGCGACCACCTGCAGCTGCACCCGGATTGCTACCTGCCGCTGCCCTACGCCGACCACAAGCCCGGCACCGGCTACTTCGACGCCGAAAACGAGCGCGGCTTCCGCGGCACCTACCGGTGGCTGCAAAACGAGGCCAAGCAGCGGCGCAGCACGGCCCTGGAGCAGGCCCTGCGCGCGGCCCTGACCGAACTGGGCCAGCGCCGCGCCCTGGACAAAACGCCCGGCGTGCGCCTCAAGGCCTCCGAAAAAGTGCGCACCCGCTCGCTGCTGCAGCTCTACATGGACCACCACCGCACCCTCAAGCGCCTCGGGGGCGCCGAGGGACTCTACCGCTACAACGCCGAATTGGCCGTGGCCTTCCCCGATTTGATTGCATTCACCCATTCCTCATTCTCAGCCCAATGAACCCAGATTTTCGCCCTGTCGCCCCTTCGGTCGCGCCCTTCTCGGCCGCGCCGCCTACTCCGCTCTCCAACAAAGCCCTCACCTGCTGCTGGGTGGTGTGGATTAACGGCTGGAAAAAGAAATTTTACTCCTTCGACACCAGCGGCCGCTACGCCGTCGACGACCCGCGCGACTACGGCATTCGGGGGCTGAAGAAAATGGTGGCCAAGATGGGCGCCACCGTGGACCAGGCCATCCTCTACGACAACCAGAGCGGGAAGGAAATCGAGCGGTTGAAAAACGGCCAGTGGGTTAGCCCGGAATGAAGCTGCCCCACCTCGACCAGCTGGTGCCGCTCGACCGCGGCGACGCCGGCATCCTGGCCAAGGCCCTGGCCGTGCTCGTCCGCGACGTGACCCACGCCAAGCGGCCCGTTTCGAAGCTGGAGGCCCTGCTGCTCACGCCGCTGGCCAGCCTGACGAAGAAGCTCGTGCAGATTCACCAGCGGGAGCAGCTGGCCCCGCCCAAGCCGGGCCGCAAGGCCAAGCCCCGCAACCTGCGCGTGACCTACGACCAGATGGCGGTGCTGATGCATTACCGCCACACGCTCTACTTCTGCGGCCTGGAGGAGTGGGAGTACCTGCAGGTGCAGGTGGTGGTGGGCAAGTTTCAGCAGAAGTCGCTCAACCTCGCCCACTTTATTAAGTTCAGTTGAGCCGTGCCGCTCGATTACAAATCGTATCCGCCGGGCTGGCGCAAAACCGTGCGGCCCCGCATCCTGGCCCGCGACGGCCACCACTGCCGGTGCTGCGGGCTGAGCAACCACCTGTGGGGCTACCGCGACGCCGGCGGCCGGTTCCACTCGCTGCCAAAAGGCCGGAAGGCACCACCAGGCTTCCGGGCCTTCCGCATCCTGCTCAACGTCGTGCACCTGGACCACGGGCTGAGCAACCATTCGGATGGCAACCTGGGGCTGATGTGCCAGCAGTGCCACCGCCGCTACGACATGCCCGTGACGGCCGGGTAGGCGGCTTACAGTAACAAATACCCGGGCGCGGCTTCGACGGCTACGCTGGACTTTCAACCGCTGCCTTCAACCCCTGAGCAACATGGCCATCCTGAACTACACCACCAAAATTGAAGCCACCACCACGGTGGGGCTTATTCAGAGCATTCTGGCCAAGGCCGGCGCGCACCAGGTGTCGGTGCACTACGGTACTGGTGGTGGCGTGCCCACCGGCGTGTCGTTCTCGGTGCCGGTGGGGCCCCAGCAGCAACTCGTCTTTTTCCAATTGCCGTGCAATTGGGAAGGCGTGCTCAAGTCGCTGCGCGAATCCAACGTGGACAAGAAGTACCTGACCGAAGCGCAGGCGCAGCGCGTGGGCTGGCGCATCATC
>DASVTG010000349.1:0-5798 GCA_036387695.1 Hymenobacter sp.
CCGTGGCCAATCCGGACCCGGCGCTGGTGCAAAAATACGGGAACGAGCTGCGCGCCTGCGTGCAGTTTTATGTAAACGGCCTGCTCGACAACCGGCTGTATAAATAGCCTGGCGCGGTTTCGGCGTCGGGGTACGCCTGCCGGTCCGACGGCCCTGGGCGTCCGACCGGTGGTTGCCCGCCCCATCCGGATGCAGCGCCCGACAACCAACCGGTCGGACGCCCAGGGCGTCGGACCGGGGCCTATACACTGCCGGCGGAACTGCGCCAGGCAAGTGCTTTGCCGGGCGCCTTCAGCACGGCTGCTACAGCTACCTTTGGTCATTCGCACCAGTAGTTGCGGGCATCATTTTCGGTCTCATTCGCTTCTTTTCCAACTTCGTCTACTGCTATGGGAGTATTGCAGCGCCTCAACGTCAAGGTGTCGGGGGCCGGCCCGCAGGCCATGGTATTTGTGCACGGCTTTGGCTGCAACCAGCACATGTGGCGGTTGGTGGCCCCGGCTTTTGAAGACCGGTACCGCGTGGTGCTGCTCGACCTGGTGGGGGCGGGCAGCTCCGACCTGACGGCTTACGACCCCGCCCGCTACGGCACGCTGGCCGCTCACGCCGAAGACGTATTGGAAGTGGTGCAGGCCCTGGACCTGCACCGCGCCGTGCTGGTGGGCCACTCCGTGGGCGCCATGATTGGGGCGCTGGCTGCCATTCGCGCGCCGGTGCGGTTTGCCCAGCTGGTGCTGGTGGCCCCTTCGCCGCGCTACCTCAACGACGCTGGCTACCACGGAGGCTTTGAGGCGGCCGACATCGAAGACTTGTTGAACACCATGGACAACAACTACCTGGGCTGGTCGGCGGCCATCACGCCGGTCATCATGGGCCAGCCCGACCGGCCCGAGCTGAGCGCCGAGCTCAACAACAGTTTTTGCAGCACCGACCCCGCCATTGCCCGGCACTTTGCCCGCGTCACGTTTCTTTCCGACAACCGGGCCGACTTGCCCCTGGTGCGCACCCCGGCCCTCATTCTGCAATGCGCCCACGATGCCCTGGCGCCGCGCGCCGTGGGCAGCTACGTGCACGCCCACCTGCCCCACAGCCAGTTGGTGGTGCTCGACACCTCGGGCCACTGCCCCCACCTGAGCGCGCCCCAGGCCACCATTGCGGCCATTGACCTCTTCCTGCAACCGAGGCGCGTATAGCACAACCATGAGCGAGGCCGAAGACGAACCATTGCCGGAACTGGACCTGCGGTTAACGGAAGAAAACCCGGAGGACCTCTACGAGCACGCGCCCTGCGGCTATTGCTCCTGCCTGCCCGACGGGACCCTGGTCAAGCTCAACCAAACCCTGCTCACCTGGCTCGGCTACACGCGCCAGGAGCTCTTGGCGTGCCAAAGCCTGCCCCAGCTCCTCACGGTGGGCGGGCGCCTACACTACGAGATGCACTGCGTGCCCCTGCTGCTGCTGCAGGGCGAGGTGCGGGAAATGAGCTACTCGCTGCGCCGCCGCGACGGCAGCACGCTGCCGGTGCTGCTCAACGCCACGCTGCGGCGCGACGCCAACGGCGAACCCCTGGTGGTGCGCGTCACCTTGTTCGACATCACCGACCGGCGCAAATACGAGCAGGAGCTATTGCGCGCCAAAGAGCAAGCCGAGGAACAAGGCCAGCAGCTGCGCGTCCAAAACGAGCAGCTCACCCGCATCAACGCCGACCTCGACAGTTTCGTCTACACGGCTTCGCACGACCTCAAGCAGCCGGTGCACAACCTGGCCGGGCTGTTCGACGAGCTCAAGCAGAGCGCCACTTTTCACGACCCCGCCGCCGCTTCCATGGTGGACATGGTGGACGAGGCCCTGCAGCAAATACTGACCACCATTGAGGGGCTGACGGAGGTGGTGCAGCGCCAGCGGCAGCTCGAGCAAACCCCCGCCGAGGAGGTGGAGCTCCGGGCTTTCACCGAGGACATCATCCGCGGCCTGCCCCCGCAGCCCAAGGGCCAGGAAGCCGTTTTCACCCTGGATTTTGAGGCAGAGCCCACGCTGCGCATGGCCCGCGCCAGCTTGCACAGCGTGCTTTCCAATTTGCTCAGCAACGCGCTCAAGTACGCCGCGCCCGGCCGGCCGCCGCGCATCAACATCAGCGCCGCGCGGGTGGAGGGCGTCCCCGTGCTGCGCGTGCAGGACAACGGCCGCGGGCTCGACCTCGTGCGGCACGGCGGAGAACTGTTCCAGCTGTTTCGCCGCTTTCACCCGGAAGTGGCCGGCTCGGGCGTGGGCCTTTACTTGGTGAACCGGTTGGTGCGCCAGGCCGGCGGGCGCGTGGAGGTAACCAGCCGGGTTGGCGAGGGCACCACGTTCCGGCTGTTCATTCCGGACAATGCTCCGTGAGTAAGCGCGGCCGCTTTTGGCACAATTGCGCGCATTTGGGTACTATTCACAGGTAAATTTGGCTGTAAGCCGTACAATTGCGTACAGGATTTCTCGAATAAACCATCATATGCCTACTCAAATACATGAAGCGCTTTGTAGACGTAGCATTCCCGCTGGCACCTGCGCAAGTAATGGCCCAGGAAGCTGCTGTAAATAACTGCGCCAAGACGGGCTTTAGCACTCGCCCTGCGGCCGGTGCTCGGTTTGCTTCACGGCATTATGCGGGGTGCCCGGCCTCGTCGCATTCGGCGCAATCATCATCTACTTCGCGTTGAGTTAAAAATGTCGAGAAATTATCAGCTAGACTTCTTTCGGGGCATGCTGCTGGTGCTCATTGCGGTTAATCACGCCATGACCAACGACAACGTCATCCGGCGCTTTACCTACGAATTTGTGGGGCACGTCACGGCTGCTTCGGGGTTTGTCTTTTTGTCGGGGTTGACGGCCGGCTTGGTGTACACGCGCAAGTTCAGCGAAAAGGGCACCGTTTCCATTGCAGCAACGGCCGCCAAACGGGCCTGGCTCATCTACCGCAACCACCTGCTGCTGTTGCTCTTCACCTTTGGCCTGGTGCTGCTGTTCCCCTCGCTCCGGGCGTCGTGGTCTGATTCGTACGACTTTTTCACGCAGGAGCCGCTGCTTTCCCTGGCCATGGGCGGCATGCTGCTGCACCAGCCGCAATACCTGGACATTCTGCCCATGTACGCGCTGTTCATGCTGTGGGTGCCGGTGCTGGTCCGCTGGTTTCACCAGGGCTTTTTGGTGCCGGTGCTGCTGGGCTCGCTGGCGCTGTATTTGTTTTCCACCCTCAACGAGCCCTACCACCTGGTGGAAGTGCTGCACGTAACCGCCGACCTCACCATAGGCTGGTTCAACCTGCTGAACTGGCAGCTTTTGTTCACCAGCGGCGTGGCGTTTGGCTTCCTTTCCTCCCGGGGCCACCTCGCCCGGTGGCAGCACAGCCGGCCGCTGTTGGCGGTCGCGGTGCTCGTCAGCGTCACCTTGTTTCTGCTCAAGAACCTGCACATCGAGATTCCGGGCATCAACATGAATTATTTGGTCAACAGAGCCAACCTGGGCCCTACCCGCGTGGTCAATTTTGGCGCCCTGTGCTTTATCGTGGTTTTCGTGGCCACCCGCAAAAAACACTGGTTCACCTTTCGCCCGCTCACCTACTTGGGGCGGTACTCCCTGGAAGTCTTCACGTTGCACGTGGTGCTGACGGTGCTGTTCATGCCAGTGCGCCTGTACCTGAACCAGCTCTACTCGGTTAGGGCCGTTCACGACTTTTACTTTTACCCGTTGGAAAGCCTAGTGGTGTTTTTTGTGATTGTGCCCGCCTTGTTTCTGGCGCCGGTATTATTGAGTCCCAAAGCTCGCAAGCACCTCAAAACGAAACTCCAGCCGGCTGTTTCGCCGGCCTTGGTGGAGGCAAACGACCCGCGCCGTGGCGTCCGTAAGTAGAAAGCAGGCCCGCGGAGTCGCCGCTCTGCCGGGCCCGGCCACGAAGCTCATCCTTGCACGGCCGCCGCAAAGGTTGGTATTTCGGCCAGCCGCTCGTTGGTCCGCGCCTCAAAATTGACGCGCCAGCAGTAGTGCACCAAGCCGTTGGTGAGCAGCAGCAGCGGCGCCCCAATGGTCTGGTTGTAGGTGGTGGCCTGGCGGGCCACGGCGGCGTCGATGGCCACCGAAGGCGCCTTGCACTCGACCAGCAGCAAGGGTTTGCCGGCCGAGTCCAGGGCCAGCAGGTCGGTGCGCTTGTGGCGCTGGTTGTAGCGCAGGCCGCGCTCCAGGGCCAGCAGGCCGCGCGGGTAGCCGAGGTGGTTTATCAGGTAATGCACCACGTGCTGGCGCACCCACTCTTCGGGCGTGAGCACCACGTGCTTGCGCCGCAGGCCGTCCCAAATGAGGGGCTGATTCGTGGCCGATTGCGTAAGTTTGGCGTCGAAAGGCGGCAGGTCCAGGGCTTGCATCACCTCCAAAGGTACGGGGCCCCTTCAATGAGCGAATGAGTGAATGGGTGAATGAGCGGATGGTTGCTTGCCATTTCCTCAGCCTTCCATCCACTCATTCACCCATTCACTTATTCACTCATTGATTCAATGAAGACCAAAGAAGAAATTGTAAACAACTGGCTGCCGCGCTACACCGGCGTGCCGCTGAGCGACTTCGGGCAGTACATCTTGCTCACCAATTTCAGCAACTACGTGTACATGTTTGCCGAGCAGTTCGGCTGCGAAGTGCTCGGCAAGGACAAGCCCATGCAGACGGCCACGGCCAACGGCATCACCATCATCAACTTTGGCATGGGCTCGCCCATGGCCGCCACGGTGATGGATTTGCTCTCGGCCATCAAGCCCAAAGCGGCCCTGTTTCTGGGCAAGTGCGGCGGCCTGAAAAAAACCAAGCTCGGCGACCTGGTGCTGCCCATCGCAGCCATTCGCGGCGACGGCACTTCGGACGACTACTTGCCCAAGGAAATCCCCGCGCTTCCCTCCTTCCGCCTGCAGCGCGCGGTGTCGTCCATGATTAAGAAGCACGAGCTGGACTATTACACCGGCACCGTGTACACCACCAACCGCCGCGTGTGGGAGCACGACCAGGAGTTCAAAGACTACCTGCGCCGGGTGCGTGCCCTGGCCGTGGACATGGAAACGGCCACCATTTTCGTGGTCGGCTTCATGAACGACATCCCGCACGGCGCCCTGCTGCTGGTGAGCGACAACCCCATGACCCCCGAAGGCGTGAAAACTTCGGAATCGGACTCAAAAGTGACCACCGATTTTGTGAAACGCCACCTGCAAATCGGCATTGAGTCGCTGCAGGAGTTGCAGTTCTCGGGCGAGTCGGTGAAGCACATGCGCTTCGAGTAAGCGCATATTTTATAATTTAGCTCAACTCTGAACGTCATGCTGAGCTTGTCGAAGCATCTCTACCGCGCAACTAATTCAAGTTAGTATTGCGGAGGAGATGCTTCGGCAAGCTCAGCATGACGTTCCTTTTTATCACCAATACTCTCTTTCTGCTTTGCCCATGATGATTTGTACCAAGCCATTGGTCGGAAAATTGGTCGTTCCATTTCTCGTTTTGGGGCTGCTGGCCAGCTGCCAGGGACAGCGCGAGTCCGTGGACCTGTTGGTCACCAACGCCACCGTGTACACCGTGGATTCGACGTTTACCAAGGCCGAAGCTTTCGCGGTGAAGGACGGCAAATTTGTGGCCGTGGGCACTACCGCCGACCTCAAGGCAAAGTATGCGTCGGCCAACGAAGTGGACGCCAAGGGCCAGTTCGTCTACCCTGGCTTCTACGACGCGCACTGCCATTTTTACCGCTACTCGCTGGCCCTGCCCAGCGCCGATTTGGTGGGCACCAC
>DASVTG010000350.1:0-13248 GCA_036387695.1 Hymenobacter sp.
TGATGATGTCGACCCCAGCCGAGTCGGCGTATTCGGCGGCGGCCAGCCAGTTGGCTTCTTCTATGGGGTGTTCGGAGGCCACGTCTTCCGTGAGGCACAAGTGGAAGGTGGCCTTGGGCGCGCTGCCAATGTAGAAGCCCGACTGGTTGCCCGCCATGGCGGCCAAGCAGTTGGTGCCGTGGCTGCTGCGCTGGTACACGCGGGTGCCCCCGTCCACAAAGTTGCGGGTGCTGGCCAAGCGCTGCTCTTGAAACAGCGGCTGCAAGGCCGAAATCTGGTCAACGCCGGGGAAACCGGCATCGAAAACGGCAATCTGCATGCCTTCGCCGCGGAAGCCGGCGTCGTGCATGGCCAAGGCGCCTATCTGCTGGTTTTGGCGGTACGTAGGGCCGTACTGGGCCCGGGTGGCCGTGGTGCGGTTAAGAGGGGTGGCAAGCTGCACCGGCTTCACGGGCGCCGTGGGTGCCCGGTAGGTGCGGTTGAGGGTGGCGGCGGTGGCCACCGGGGCCAGCGCGGTGATGCGCGCCAAGGTGCTGGAGTCGCAGGAAACCACGGCGGCGTTGAACCAGCGCGACGTGTAGAGCACCTGCGGCGCACCCGCCACGTTGCGCACCTGGGCCACGTAAGCCGGGTTCACGGGCAAGTCGCGCGGAAGCAGCGCAATGCCCTGCCGGGTCCGGCGCGCCAACGACCTAGCCGACAAAAAAGCCTGCGGCTGCGTCACCGAATAAGGCGAATTGGCTTTGTCGCGGAAGTACACCAGGTGCCGGCGCACGGTGCCCTGCGCAGCCGCCGGGGCCGCCGCCAAGGCGTTGAGCACGGCGGCGACAAAAACCAACGCCAGCCATTTTGTTGTCGAAGGCACCATAGCAAACGTGGACTAGTGGACTAGTGAATGATGATAAATAACCGAGATGATTGACCTTATTTGGGACCGTACTCCAGTAGCGTTTCCTGGCGGGAAAATGCGCTGAAATAGGAGTTTGCCGGATAAACTTGATTTCCGTTCTGGCTTGGGTCTGGGTAATTGAAGAACGCAAAGTTGAGGCGACGCCGAAAAACCGGGCCCACTCCTTTTGCATACACCTGCTGGTAGCTGACGCGTTTCAGCAGACTGGTTTCCGTGGCCGTGCCCGTGTTGTCGGTGGTCACGGTGGCCGGATAAGTGATAACCGGCAAGCCGGAGCGGCCCCCACCGGTGCTGAAAGCGTTGCCCACGGCGCTGTAGCGCCGGGTTTCCGCCGTGATGGTGTCGTTCAGGTCGTTGTTGAAGGCGTTGAAGTTCCACGACCGGCCCTCGCGCACCGGAAAAACAAGCTCCACCGTGGGGGAATTGTTGCGGTTCAACGCCACGAACTGCGGGCGGGCGCTGAGCACGAACACGCTGTCGTCGCGCCAGGCGTCGGTCGGCGTCGCGCGGACGGAGCGCACCACGCGGTAAGCCGGCTTGCCCGCAGCATCGGTCATCTGCCCCGTTATCTGCTCCCGAAACTGGTAGCTGGTGGCCGTGGGCACGCTCTGGTTAAACTGCGTGGCGGTGCTCCAGGTGGTGTCGGCCACGGCGTAAATCCAGAACCGGCCCACGGCCACGGGGTAGTAGTCGGCACCGGAATCGGGCGCGGCGTCAACGGTGTCTTTGCAGCCCGCCGAGGCCAGCGCAACCGCCAACCCAACCACCCCCACGGCCGCTCGGCGCAGGAGCAGCGTACCATTCAAAGCCGATAAAATCCGGAGCATAAATCAGATGATAGAAACAAATTAAGGAGCCTAGCGCGCAGCTTCGGTTGCGGCCGCAAGTAACGGCATTTCGCCGATTACGTGGCGCTCAATCCAGCCGCCGCCCAGCACGTCGTTGCCGTCGTAAAATACAGCTGCCTGGCCGGGGGTGATGGCGTGCACGGGCGCCTCGAAATACACGCGGATTTTGCCGTCCACTTCTTCCAGAAAAGCCGGGGCCCCGTCGTGGTTGTAGCGCACTTTCACCACGGCCGGCACCAGGCCGCGGCCGGCCAGGCAGGCCAGCTTGCCCATGTTGAGCTGGCCCACCACGGTGGCCGTGCTGGCCAGCTCGTCGTAGTTGCCCAGCACCACCTCGTTGGTGTCGGGCCGGATTTCGAGCACAAACGCCGGGTAGCCCAAGGCCACGCCCAGCCCTTTGCGCTGCCCGATGGTGTAGAACGGGTAGCCCTCGTGCTTGCCGATGACGCGGCCGTGTTTGGTCACGAAGTTGCCGCCCGCCACGCGGGCTTCCAGGCCCGGCACGCGCCGCCGCAAGAAGCCGCGGTAGTCGTTGTCGGGAATAAAGCAGATTTCGTAGCTCTCCGGCTTGTTCACCAGCTCGTTGAAACCACGCCGCCGGGCTTCGTCATAAATCTCGGTTTTGCGCATGCCGCCCAGCGGAAACAGCGTGCGGCTCAGGCTCTCCTGGCTCACGCCCCAGAGGGCATAGCTTTGGTCTTTGTTTTCGTCCAAGCCTTTGCTCACCACGAAACGGCCGGTTTCGGCGTCTTTGCGGATGTTGGCGTAGTGGCCCGTGGCAATGAACTGGCAGCCAAGCTGGTCGGCGCGGCGCAGCAGGGCGTCCCACTTGATGTGGGTGTTGCAGAGCACGCAGGGGTTGGGCGTGCGGCCGGCCAGGTATTCGTCGGTGAAGTTGTCGATGACAAAATCGCCAAACTCGTCCCGGATGTCAATGATGTAGTGCGGGAACCCCAGCTGCACGGCAATGTCCCGCGCGTCGTTGATGCTGTCGAGCGAGCAGCAGCCGGTTTCTTTTTTGGAGCCGCCGGCACTGGCGTAGTCCCAGGTTTTCATGGTCATTCCGACCACTTCGTAGCCTTGTTCGTGCAGGAGCACCGCGGCCACACTTGAGTCAATTCCGCCGCTCATCGCGACGAGGACTCTTCCTTTTACTTCGGTATTCATGGTGAGTTGCAATTCACCCGGAGCTTGAATGGTTCCGGCTGGCAACCACAAAGGTACGCAGCGGTGAAATGGTGAGGTGTGAGGCGGTGAGTTTGACGTTCCTTTTGAGCATTTGGCGCCGGCGGAACAACAAACTCACCACCTCACACCTCACCATTTCACCCTATTTCCCTCGTCCTTCCACGATGATTTTCAGCGTGTAGAGCAGCACCCGAAAATCCATGGCCAGGCTCATGTTTTCGATGTAGAGGATGTCGAATTTGAGCCGTTCCACCATTTGGCTTACCGTTTCGGCGTAGCCGTATTTCACTTGGCCCAGCGAAGTCAGGCCGGGCCGCACGCGGTGCAGGTGGCGGTAGTGCGGGGCAATTTTCACAATCTGGTCGATGAAGAACTGCCGTTCGGGCCGCGGGCCCACGATGCTCATGTCGCCTTTGAGCACGTTCCAGAACTGGGGCAGCTCGTCGAGGCGCACTTTGCGCATGAAGCGGCCCCACTTGGTGATGCGCGGGTCGTGGTCGGAGCTGAGCGCGGGGCCGGTTTGCTCGGCGTCGACGTACATCGAGCGGAACTTGATGATGCGGAAGGGCTGCCCGTTTTTGCCGATGCGCACTTGCCGATAAAACACCGGCCCGGGCGAGGAAAGCTTCACCATGACGGCCGTGAAGGCGTACACCCAGCAGGCCAGCAGCATGAACAACGCCGAGCCCACCACGTCGATAACCCGCTTGAGCACGAACTGCCACACGGGCAGCAAGTCCTGCTTAATCTCAATCAGCGGAGTCCCAAACAGTTGGTTCACCTTCACCGAGCCCAGCAGCATTTGGTAGAGGTCGGGCAGAATGCTCACCCGGGCGGACGTGCCTTCCAGCAGGGTCAGGATGTTCTGGATGAGGCGGTGCTCGCTGGGTTCGATGGCAATGACAATCTGCTCGATTTTCAGGGCCCGAACCAGGGCCGGCAGCCGCTCATACGAGCCGTGGGCCGGCAGCTCGGCGGCCAGCTCCGGGTCGATGGTGTCGCCCACGGGCGTAAACCCCACCAGCTGCAATCCCAAGTGCTGGCTGGTGCGCGCCAACTCGTGAAACGTGTTCAAGGCCAGCGCATTCGACCCCACCAGCAAGGTGGGAAACGAAATCCGGCCTTTCCGAATCTGGCGCTGCACGCTGTTCACGGCCCAGGTGCGCAGCACGGCGGAGATGAAAAAATGCAGCAGGTAATACGCCGTGAAGGTTTTGTAGTAGGCGCGGTAGTTCACCACCCCTTGGTCGTCGAGCAGCAGGGCGAAGAAAATAACGACGGTGCCCAGCGCCGAAACCTGGGCCAGCCGAATGACCTCCGCCAATCGTGACTTCCGGTAAATGTCGGTGTACTCGCCCACCAGCCCGTAGAGCACCGTCCAAAACGTGGCGATGAACAGGGCCGGGCCGGTGATGTCAATCAACGTGCCTTCGGTGAGGCGAAAGCCCGTTAGTTCGTTGAGCAAATACTTGCGAACGAGGAAGAAGCAAATCCACGCCACCAGCGCCGCGCCAAAATCGGCGGCCACGAGCTTGATGTATTGGAAGCGGCGGATGTGCAGCAAAACGGGGGAGAGGTAGTATTTTCGCGGCCCGTGAACGGGTCCTGCGCCGGGCAAAGGTAGCGCTTGCCGGGAACGGGCCCAATCGGCGCCGCAGCGCCCGCTGTCTGCCGGCCATTTGCTTTCCTTTTCGTTTGCCTCAACTTCTCCCTCCCATCGCACCGCTCCAAGACACCTACCGCCACCAGGGCCAACGGCGCGCGTTGGTGCGCGAGCTTCGCCAGCGCGGCATTCACGACGAGCGGGTGCTGGCCGCGCTGAACGCCGTGCCCCGGCACCTGTTTTTTGAGCCGGCTTTTGAAGCGCACGCCTACCAGGACAAAGCTTTTCCCATCGGGGAAGGCCAAACCATCTCGCAGCCCTACACGGTGGCTTACCAAACCCAGTTGCTGGGCGTGCAGCCCACCGACCGGGTGCTGGAGGTGGGCACCGGCTCGGGCTACCAGTGCGCCGTGCTGCTGCACCTCACCCCCCACGTCGACAGCATCGAGTTCAACGAGGTGCTGTTTGCCCGCACCCGGCTGTTTCTGGCCGCGCTCGGGGCCGGTGGCGCGGCCCTGCACTGCGGCGACGGCTCCCTGGGCCTGCCGGCGCGCGCGCCCTTCGACGGCATTTTGGTGACGGCCGGGGCGCCGGGGCTGCCTCCGGCCCTGTTGCGCCAGCTTCGGGTGGGCGGCCGGCTGGTGATTCCCGTGGGCGACAGCAGCACCCAGCGCATGGTGCGGGTCACGCGCGAAGGGCCCGAAGCATTCGTGCGGGAAGAGTTTGAGGCGTTTCGCTTCGTGCCCCTGCTAGGCGCCAGCGGCTGGCGCTCTTGAAAACGGCAACGGCGAGCTGCTGAGCGCCCGGCCGTGCCTTATGTTGAAGTTTCCCTCAAAGCGCTTCTCCGGCTGAGTCAATCAGTTTGCCTTGCGCAGCTTCCTTATTGAGCAGCTTGAAGCGGTTTCCATGTCAAAGTCCCTGCCGTACACGGTCGCGCTACTCCACGCCGGCTCCGAAACTGTTTTAGGGCCTTCGTTCGCTTTTAATTCTTGTGATTAATTCGATTGAGGTTGTTGAAGGAAAGTGGATTTTCTTCACTAAAACTGCTTCGAAGGGACTCTTACCGACGATTGGGTTGCGGGGTGCAAGGGCCCTTGCTGGCTTTGCATTGAGCTGGGCAGCCACTTTGTTCCTGGCAACAGAGCGCTTGAACCGTGCTCTGCATGTGCACGTTACGTGAACTAAGGCGTTATTTATCTGGCTTTGCGGTGTTATACCGGTTATCAACCTGATTTTTAATAAATTTGACAACGGCATTTTGAACCCTTCGGCGGCTTATTTTCCTTTCTCTTAACTCTGCTTATCTCCTCAAGCCCACACGTTTATTTCTTATGTTGAAAAAACTTTACCCCTCGGTGCTGACCGCGGCCTTGGCCCTGACGGGCTTGGTGGCCAGCGCCCAAACCATTCCGGCCGGCCGCAACCGCCAGTGGTGCGGCTTTGAGGCCGAGCAAGAACGGTATTTCAGTGCCAACCCCGCGGCCCGGGCCGCGCAAAAAGCCGTGGAGGCCCGCCTGGCGGCCATGCCGGCCCAGCAGCGCGGCACGGCCTACGTGACCGACGTGACCATTCCGGTGGTGGTGCACGTGATTCACAAGGGGGGCGCGGACAACATCAGCGACCGGCAGATTGCCAGCGCCCTGGCCCTGCTGAACGCCGACTACCAAAAGCTCAACCCGGACACGGCCACGACTTCCCCCCTTTTCCAACCCATTGCGGCGTCCATCGGGTTTCAGTTCCGGCTGGCCCGAATCGACCCCAACGGCAACGCCACCACCGGCATCACCCGGCACTACGAGCCCGGGCTGGTCAACGACACCGGCAACGGCGCGGTGCACGCCGTGTCGAACTGGGACCGCAGCCGCTACCTCAACATCTGGGTGGTGAACTCCATCAACCTGACCGGCAGCGGTACCACCGGCACCATTCTGGGATACGTTTCCACCGGCGGCCCCACCAACCCGCGCGACGGCTTCACGGTGCGCCAGGACTTCTTCGGCGACATAGGCACCAGCAGCCTCGCCCGTGCCGAACTTCGCACGGGCACCCACGAAATCGGCCATTACTTTGGCCTCAGCCACCCGTGGGGCGGCAACAACAATCCCGGCACCGGCGACTGCGCCGGAACCGACAACGTGGCCGACACCCCTTCCACCGACGGCACGTTCAACTGCGACCTGAGCTACGCGCCCTGCGGGGTGGTGGCCAACGTCCAGAATTTCATGGACTACGCCGCTTGCCCAACCATGTTCACCCAGGGCCAGCGCACCCGGATGCGGAACGTGCTGGCCACGGTGCGCCCGGGCCTCACCACGGCGGCCAACCTGGTGGCCACCGGCACCAACGACGGCTACGTTGCCCCCGAACCCCGGCCAATTGCGGCTTTCGGCGTGGCTCCCGGTACCTCGGCCAACGTCTGCATCAACACGGCGGTAAGCCTGCGCGACTTCTCTTCGAACTTCACCGCCAGCGGCGGCACTCTCACCTACTCGTGGTCGTTCCCCGGGGGCAGCCCCGCCACCGCCACGGGCCAAGCCGTGAGCGTGAGCTACCCCACGGCCGGCATTTATTCGGTGACGGAAACGGTGAGCAACAACGCGGGCAGCAGCACCGCCACCAAAACCAACCTCATTCGGGTGGAGGGCCCCACGGGCGGCGAAACGGCGCCTTTTGCGCAGTCGTTTGAAAATTCCGCCTTCCCGAACATCTTCTCGGTGCCCAGCCTGCGCAACTACGACCTGTCGGGGGCCACCAGCACCGGGGGCAGCGCCACCAACCGCTGGCTGCAGCAGACGGCCGTGCCCGCGGCCGACGGCATGGGCTACCTCGTGGTGAACAACCGCCTGTACCCGGCCGGCGCCGTTACCACGCTCATCACCCCCAACATCAACCTGGCGAACGCGTCCTCGGCGGCCCTCAGCTTCTCGCGGGCTTACGCGTTGCGCACGGCCGCCAGCAACGACCAGCTGCGCGTGGCCTTTAGCAGCGACTGCGGCGTGAACTGGACGACTTCTTCGGTGCTCGACGTGACGGCCCTGTCCACGCGCGGCCTCACCCCGCTGGACGGCTACGTGCCCGCTACCAGCGCGGAGTGGCAAACCCTGACCGTGCCCATTCCGCCGCAGTTTCAAGGCAGCGGGTTGTTTAAAGTGCGCCTGCAATTCTTCAACGGCAGCACGCCGGGCAACAACTTTTTCCTGGACAACCTGCGCATCAGCAGCCCGCTGGCCACGCAAGCCGAGGCCCTGGCCAGCCGCGGCATCAGCGTGTACCCCAACCCCATGACCCTGGCAACCGCCGTGCACCTCAGCCTCACCGCCACCACGCAAGTGCAGGTGAGCCTCACCGACCTGCTGGGCCGCAACGTGCTGACGCTGCCCGCCAAAACCTACGGGGCGGGCCAGCAAACCGTGCCGCTGCAAGCCGGCGGGCAAACGCTCCGCGCGGGCATCTACGTGGTGCGCATTTCCCTCAACGGCGAAACCTACAGCAGCAAGCTGACCATCGAATAGCCCGGCTTTAAAAGCGCGACACGGCTGATTAAAAGCCCCGTCCGGAATTGGACGGGGCTTTTTTGCGCCGCCCCTGAACGGGTGCCGTACCTTTGCCCCACTCTCCGACTTTCATCGTTTTCCTTCCCCGATGCGCAAGCAAAAACCCGTCGCCGATTCGTTCGTCATCATGACCGAGCTGGTGCTGCCCAACGACACCAACACCCTCAACAACCTCATGGGCGGCCGCATGATGCACCTCATGGACATTGCCGCGGCCATTTCGGCCCAAAAGCATTCCAACCGCATTGTGGTCACGGCGTCGGTCGACAACGTGTCGTTTCGGGACAGCATCCGGCTCGGCAACGTGGTGACCTTGCAGGCGCAGGTGACCCGGGCGTTCAGCTCCAGCATGGAAGTGCACATCGACGTGTGGGCCGAGGACATCCCCAGCGGCACCAAGGTGAAGACCAACGAGGCCTTCCTGACTTTCGTAGCCGTGGACCAGGCCGGCCGGCCCATTGACGTGCCCGAGGCCTTGCCCGAAACCGATGAGGAAATTCGCTTGTACGACGGTGCTTTGCGCCGCCGCCAGCTCCGGCTCGTGCTGGCCGGCCGCATGAAGCCCGCCGAAGCCCAGGAGCTTAAGGCCCTCTTCGCGATGGAGTAATCCCCGCAACTGCCAGATTTCACATTTTGCGCTTTCTTGATTCTTCTGCATTTTTATTGTCGTTATGTCCGCTGAGAAACTCGCTTTTCTGCAAAATTTTTACACCGACGTGACGCTGTACATGCCAGCCGAACCCGCACCCTCTCCCGCACCCCCGGCTCCCGAGCCCGCGCCCGTGGCGGCTAAGCCGCTGCCGGCGGCCACACGCCCGGCGCCCTCGTCCATGCCCTCGAAAAGCTTTAGCCACCCCTCGGCGGGGCTAGAGCGGCTGGCTACCGGTTTCAACCACCCCGTGGCGGCGCCGGAAAAACCGGCTGCCCCGGCACCCGCGCCCAGCCAGCCGGCACCCGCCCCCCGGCCGGTAGAACCAGCGGTTCCGCCCGTCATACTCACCCCGTTTTCTACGTTGGGCGACAACGCCCAGGGCGTGGTGCTGCTGTTTCGGCTGGCGCCGGAGCAGTTCATCAAGCTGCACCGCAACGTCTTTCTCAACAAGATGCTGCAGGCTTTGGACCTGGTGATGGCGGACGTGGTGCTGGTGAACGTGGAATCGGACCTGCCCGTGGCCTTGGTGAACCTGCGCCGCGAACTGGCCGCCACGCACATCATCGCCTTCGGCAAAAACCTGCTCGACACCACCCTTCGCAACACGCAGATTTACGAGCCGGTGCTGTTCCCCGGCCTGGGCCTCTCCTACCTATCCTCGGCCACCGTGGACTTGGTGGAGTACGACGTGAGCCTGAAAAAGCGGCTGTGGCCCGGCCTGCAGCGCATGTTTGGCAAAGGCTAACACCCGCAAAGCCCGGATTTCTTACGATTTCCTATTTAACGAGCACATGAAATAGGACTAGCGCAAATCGAGTGTATTGCCTTTCCCGCAGTGTTCGCAGTGGCGAAAACGCAGCGGCCGCAGTGGTGCAATCTTGCCCGGCACAGCGGCCACTGCGTTTTCACCACTGCGAACACTGCGGGAAATACTTTTGCCTAAGTCTTATAAGTATGATATAAGTGCGCCTTTAAGAGCGCCGGGTTTGGGTGAATCGGGAATTTTTGTGTTGCAGAAGCCGCGTTTCGTATAGTTGAGCTTGGCAGGGAACAGCGGACCTTTGACTTACTATCAGTCAACCGTCTAAACCTGCTTTGATGAGCCTAACTTCCTTCCGCACCCTGGGCCGCTCGGGCCTGGTGGTCAGCCCGCTTGCCTTGGGCACCATGACCTTCGGCACCACGCGCTGGGGCTCCGCCGACGAGGTATCGGCCGACATTTTCAACGCCTACGTGGACGCAGGCGGCAATTTTATTGACACGGCCGACGTGTATGCCGGAGGCCGCAGCGAAGAACTGGTGGGCCACTACCTCGCGGCGCGCAACCTGCGCGACCGCCTCGTGCTGGCCACCAAGTTTGGGTTCAACGCCGAGGCGGGCAACCCCCACGCCGGCGGCAACGGCCGCAAAAACATTCACCGGGCCTTGGAAAACTCCCTACGCCGGCTCAAAACCGACTACGTGGACCTGTACTGGCTGCACGTGTGGGACATGGTGACGCCCGTGGAAGAAGTGCTGCAAACCCTGGGCGACTTGGTGAGGGCCGGCAAAATCCGCTACTTCGGCTTCTCCGACATGCCGGCCTGGTACACCGCCAAAGCCGCCACCCTGGCCCACGCCCACGGCGTGCCCGGCCCCATTGCCATGCAGCTGGCCTACGCCCTCACCGAGCGCAGCATCGAAAACGAATACGTGCCCCTGGCGCGCGAAAGCGGCCTGGGCATAACGCCGTGGAGCCCGCTCGCCGCCGGGTTCTTGGCCGGCAAATACCAGCGCGACCAAGCCGGCGCGTCCGGCGAAGGCCGGCTCACCGGCCCCAACCCGTTCGGCAACACCTTATTCACCGACCGCAACTGGCGCATTCTGGACGTGCTGCGGGCCGTGGCGGCGGAAGCCAACCGGCCCCCGGCGCAAGTGGCGCTGGCGTGGGTGTTGGCCCAGCCCGGCGTCACGTCGCCCATTGTGGGCGCCAGCAAGCTGGAGCAACTGCACGACAACCTGGCGTCGCTGGACCTCCCCCTCAGCCCCGAGCAGCTGCGGGTACTCAACGAAGCCAGTGCCCTGGCGCCGTCTTTTCCCTACGGCATTTTCACGCCGGCCGTAAACCGCGGCGTTTTTGGCGGCGCGGCTGTGCTGGGCTGGCAGTAGCCGGCAGCCGCGTTTTGTGTTGCACAAACGACGGTTTGTGTAGCTTCTCGCCTGCGAGCGGGCCGGACCTTTGCCAGGCAAAACAGCCAGTATTTCTCTTAAAAACCGCATCAAATGGACACCATCAAAAAAGTAGCGTTGGGCAGCCAGGGCCTGGAAGTACCCGTCGAAGGCCTCGGCTGCATGGGCATGACCGGCGGCATCAACGGCATGAGCGTGTACGGCGAGGCCGACGAAGCCGAAAGCCTGGCGACCCTGCACCGGGCGCTGGAATTGGGCGTGAACATGCTCGACACCGCCGATTTGTACGGCCCCATGCACAACGAGCGCCTGGTGGGCAAAGCCATTGCCGGCCGGCGCGACCAGTACCTTGTCGCCACCAAATTCGGCTTCGAGGTGGACGACCACGAAACCTGGACCGGCCAGTACAACGGGCGGCCCGAATACGTGCGCAAGGCCATTGAACGTTCGCTGCGCAACCTCGGCACCGATTACGTGGACCTGTACTACCTGCACCGCCTCGACCCGGCCACGCCCATCGAGGAAACCGTGGGCGCCATGAGCCGCCTGGTGGAAGAAGGCAAAGTGCGGTACCTGGGCTTGTCGGAAGTACCGGCCGACATCCTGCGGCGCGCCCACCGCGTGCACCCCATTTCGGCCCTGGAAACCGAATACTCGCTCTTCGACCGCCGGGTGGAGGACGACGGCATTTTGCAGGCTGCCCGGGACCTGGGCATTGGCTTTGTGGCCTACTCGCCCCTGGGACGCGGCTTTTTGTCGGGCAACATCAAAACGCCTGACGATTTCGAGGCCAACGACTCGCGCCGGTTCTTCCCCCGCTACCAAGGCGAAAACTTTTACAAGAACCTGGCCCTGGTGGAGCAGCTAAAAACGCTGGCTGCTGCCAAAGGCGTGACCACCGCTCAGTTGGCCCTGGCGTGGGTGCTGGCCCAAGACGTGGTGGTTATTCCGGGCACCAAGCGCCGCAAATACCTCGAGCTAAACGTGGCCGCCGCCAGCATTTCGCTTAGCGCGGCGGAACTGGCCGCGCTCGACACCATCATGCCCGTGGGCAGCGCCAGCGGAGCGGCTTATCCGGCCGGGTTTTAGCTGGGCCGGCCTGGAAGCATAGCAAACCGCCTGGCCTTAGTGGGGTTGACACTATGCCTGTGCGGTTTGGCCTTATCATGCGTTTCCACACCATCGCAAAACCCGCTTGAATTCGACCGTAAGCCATTTCATGGGGAGTTGAACGCCGAAGTTTTCGCCTTTTTATCACGTCACATTCAGGCATCTGCAAGCCGCCTTTCTCAATGAAACAGCCCGCCAAGGAATTTCAGGTGCTATCCACCGTCACGGACTACACCCGCTTTTGCGGGCTGCCGGCGCCGGGCCACCCGCTGCTCACGGTAGTAGACTTGAGCCTGTCCCGTAAGCAGCCCCGGCCCACCGAGCCCGTGTCCATCGTGCAGAGTTTCTACACCATTTGGCTGAAGAAAAACCTCAAAGGCACCATCGTGTACGGGCATCAACCCTTCGACTTCAGCGAGGGCGTGCTGGGATTCCAGGCGCCGGGCCAGGTGTTCACCATCGACCCGACGCTGGACATTTCAGCGCTTTCGGGCTGGATGGTGATTTTTCACCCCGACCTGCTCACCCGCTACCCGCTGGGCAAGAAAATAACCAGTTACAGCTTTTTTTCCTACGACGTGCACGAGGCCTTGCACCTGTCGGAGCGCGAAGAAAAAGTACTCGACGCCTTGCTGCTCGGCATCCAGCACGAATACGAGCAGCCCATTGACGCCTTCAGTCAGGACGTGCTGATTGCGCAGCTGGAGGTGCTGCTCACCCACGCCAACCGCTTCTACCACCGGCAGTTCCTGACGCGGCGCAACGCCGAACACAACCTGCTGAACCACTTTGAAACGTTGATAACTGAGTATTTTGCCCAAGACGGCGAGCAGCCGCTGCCCACCGTGCAGCACTTTGCCGACCAATTGCATGTCTCACCCGCGTATCTGAGCGACATGCTGCGCACCCTCACGGGCCAGACCACGCAGCAGCACCTGCACCAGCGCCTCATCGACAAAGCCAAGCGCCTGCTGCTCACCACCTCGCTGAGCATCAATGAAACCGCTTTCCAGTTGGGTTTTGAGTATCCCCAATACTTTACCCGCCTTTTCAAAAGCAAAACCGGCCTAACACCCGCTGCCTTTCGATTCTCAGCGCAGTAAGTCGGCTTGCCATTTTCGAGGGTATCACAAAAAAGCCCGCCTGATATTAGGCGGGCTTTTTCCTTTTAGAGCGGTTTCGCAGTAGCGCGAACTTTGTAGTTCGCGTCCCCG
>DASVTG010000351.1:0-7655 GCA_036387695.1 Hymenobacter sp.
TTATTTTAGAAGACTGTAGAGACACAACACTTTGCGTCTCCTCGGCCGCGCCGTTCGGAAATCGTTTCAAGGTGAGTCGTTCAACGAGGAGACGCAAAGGGTGGCGTCTCTACAGTCGCCCTGTCAAAGCATTGGCCGCAACCGAAATACGAACACCTGAAAACCAGATTTGCCGGGCCCATAGCTGGAGCTGATAATCCGGTAAAGGCCTTCGTAGCGGTACACGTCCGGGCCTCCGTCCTCGGCGGGCACCTTGCGCAGCACGCGCACCGGCTGGCCGGTTTCCGCGCTTTTCAGCAAAGCGAGGTTGGTGCCCGTCGCCACTTGGTCGGCGGTTTGGTGGCCGGATTTGGGGTCTCGCCCGCCGTTGCCGGCGTAGCAAATCTCCTCCTCTTCAAACCGGTCGTCTTCGTATTGGCCGGCCAGCACAATGCTTTCGGCGCCCAGCTGCTGGGTGCCGCACACGCCGGCACGGCGCGGCCGGTGCAGCCCGCTCAAGGCCAAGTCGATGCGGTTGCGGAAGGTGTCGCCGGGCCGGTAGCTGCCCACGTGCCCGAATACCGGGATGCTCATTTTCCTTCGGGCACGTATTGCAGCACGCTGAGGTGCTCTTCCGTCAGCACTTCGTTGGCCATGTCGCGCAGCTGGGCCGCCGAGATTTTCTCGATTTTCTCGAAAATCTCGCTCAGCGGTTCCACGCGGCCCAGGTCAAGGGTGCTTTTGCCCAGTAGCTGCATCAGGCCGCTGTTGCTTTCTTCGCTCATGGCCAGCTGGCCCATGAGTTGGTGCTTGGCGGTGTGCAGCTGGTTGGTGGTCAGCTCTTTTTCGCGCAGCAGCTTCAGCTCCTTTTGCACCAGCCCCAGCGTGCGCTTCACCTGCTTGCCCTCGGTGCCGAAGTAAATGCCGAACAGGCCCGTGTCGGTATAAGGCGAATAAGTACTGTCGATGGTGTACACGAGGCCGTACTTCTCCCGCACGGCCAGGTTCAGGCGCGAATTCATGCCGGGGCCGCCCAAGATGTTGTTCAGCATGAAAAACGGAATGCGGCGGGGGTCGTTCAGCGAGTAGGCCGGGCCGCCCACCAGGCAGTGCGCTTGCGAAATCGGCCGGGTCTCCACTTGCGTTTTGCGCTCGTAGCCCCCCACCGGCCGGCGCACCCGCGAACCCCGCTTGGCGGGCAACGGCGCCAAAAATTTATCGGCCAGCCGCTTCACTTCCGTAAAGGGCAAGTTGCTCACCGAGCTAAACACCAGCCGGTCGGTACGCATCTGCTCCTGCAAAAAAGCATGGAAGTCAGCCGTTTGGAAACGGCTCACGCTCTCGCGGGTGCCCAGAATGTTCACGCCCAACGGGTGGTCGCCGAACACGACGGTGTCAAAATCGTCGATGATGGCATCTTCCGGAGCGTCCTGGTACATGCTCATTTCTTCCAGAATCACGCCCCGCTCCTTCTCCACCTCACGGCCCGGAAACACGGAGTTGAACGTGAGGTCGGTGAGCAGTTCAAATGCGCGCTCGAAATGCGTGCTGAGCAGCGCGGCGTAGAAACATATTTTCTCCTTGGTGGTGTAGGCGTTCAGCTCGCCGCCCACGGTTTCGAGGCGGTTGAGGATGTGGAACGACTTGCGCTTTTCGGTGCCCTTGAAAGCCATGTGCTCCCAGAAGTGCGCCAGGCCCTGCTGGTGCGGGGCCTCGTCGCGTGAGCCAATGTCGAGCAAAAAGCCGCAATGCGCTATTTTGGTGTGCGGTACCTGCTTGTGCAAGAGGCGGATGCCGTTGGGATATTCGTGAATGTGATAATCTAGCATAAGTGTGCAAAGGTACCGGACGCTGCGCTTAATGAAGAATGAACAATGAGGAATGAACAATTGACAACGAGCAACGGACAATTGTTAGCCGTTGAGCCGCCGTGGTGTTTCCCATTGTTCATTCTTCATTGCTCATTGCCAATTGTTTCCAAGAGTTGTCCTACCTCAATGCCATAAGCGCAGCGGAAGTGCCCGAGGGGGCAAGCGCCGTGTCCGTGCAGCCCGCAGGGCTTGCAAGCCAGCGGCTCCTTGGTTTGCACAACGAAGGAAACCGGGCTCAGCGGCCCGAAGCCAAAGGCGGGCACCGTGCTGCAAAACACCGCCGTCACGGGCGCGTCCACGGCCGAACACAGGTGCATGGGCGCCGAGTCGTTGACGTAGTTCATTGCCGCGCTCCGCATGAGGGCGGCCGACGCCAGCAGCCCAAGCTTCCCGGCCAGGTTCACCACGTTTTCGCGTGCGCTGGCTGCCGCCAGCCGCTCACACGCGGCCACATCGGGCGGGCCGCCCAACAGGTATACGCGCAAGCCGGCGGGCAACGCGGCGAGCAACTCCAGCCACTTTTCCTCCGGGTATTGCTTGGTAAACCACACCGAAGTAGGCGCCAGGCAAATGTATGGACCGGAAGAAACATAAGCCGCTGCCGTGGCCTCATCGGCGGACGAAGGGTACAGCCGCGGCCTTGACGCTACGCTTAATGAAGAATCAGGAATGAAGAATGAGGGATTGGGGGCGCCTGCTAAGTCCTTATTCTTCTTTGGCTGACGCCTTCCTTCGGTTCCTGATTCTTCATTGCTGCGCAGCAGCGCCAGGTTGCGTTCCACCTCGTGGGTGCCGTCGCCAATTACGTGGGGCACTCGGCGCGTAAAAAACCGGCTCAAGGGGTTTTTGGCGAAACCGACCCGCTCCGGCGCCCGCGAAAAAGCCGTGAGAAAGCCCGTGCTGGCAAAGCGCTGCAGCGTCACCACGCGGCCGTAACGGTTAGCGCGAATCTGGCGCAGCAGGTCCCACAGCGCGGCGTATTTGCGGTGTTTCTTGTCCCAGAGGAGGACCTGCCGCACGTGCGGGTGGCCAGCCAGCAGGCCCTCGTTGCCGCGGCGCACCAGCACGTCAACCGGCGTGGCCGGCTCGGTGCGGTGCAGGTGTTCCAGCAGCGCCGTCATCAGAATCACGTCGCCGATAAAAGCGGTTTGGATGAGCAGCGTGGCGGGCATAGAAAAAGGAATTAAAAATCGAGAATCAAAAAGGCCCCTCCAACATGCGCCGGAGCGATAGTTAGCCCATTTTTAATTCCTCATTATTAATGTTTAATTCATTCAGGTAAGCTGCGCCGGACGGTTGATGACTTCCTCCAGTGAAATCAGCGTTTCGGTGCGCTCGATGCCGTCGATGGGTTGAATTCGGTCGTGCAGCACGTCGCGCAGGTGTTGGGTGTCGCGGCACACCAAGCGCGCAAACACGCCGTAGGCCCCGGTCGTGAAGTGAATGCTCACCACTTCCGGAATGTCGCGCAGCTGATTGACCACGCTGGTGTAAACCGAGCTTTTGAGCAGGTAGATGCCCAAAAAAGCGTTTACTCCGTACCCCAGCTTTTGGTAATCGATTCGCAAGGTCGCGCCCTGCACAATGCCAATTTCCTCAAGCCGAGCCATGCGCACGTGCACGGTGCCGCCCGAAACATTCACCTTTCGCGCTATTTCGGTGTAGGGCATTTTGGCATCCTGAATGAGTAGATTCAGGATGTTGCGGTCGGTGTCATCAAGTTCGTGGTTACGAGCCATTTTTTTGCAGAAAAGGATTAAAGGGTATTCAAAATTAGGGGGCAATCCTTGGTGTTATTGTAAATTATGAGTTAAAGCGCGCTATTATTTGCATCATCTTACTTATCCGCTTACATTTGTCATAATCCAAAAACAGAAGGTCACGGCACAAAGTAGCTCCCAAAAGTCAGCCCAATGAACGCCGAGAGTTCGGTCTGGTTGCAGCTAGCTTTTTACTGAAAGGACAACTTCCTTTTGCTACCGTCGTGGGTGGACGCCGAGGAGAAGAGGGGAAAACGGGGCAGCGCATCTGGGTGGGTGCGCTCCTCACATTAGTGAGAGGCGGCCTCTGGGTGGGGGCCGCCTCTTCGTGCTTTAAATCGTTTGCGGAATGGGGCTCGTCTCTACAAGTCATCTGATGAGCGGGTTGCCTAGCGGGCAGCCACGGGAGAACGCCGGGTGCTGAATTGTTTCGAGCCGGCTTTCAGGAAGGCGCTAAACTGGGCCGCGTTCGGTTCGTAGGCCAAAGGTGGCACCAAGGGCTGGTTGGTGGCGTCGTTGGGGTCGAGCAACACGTAGTAAGGCTGGGCATTGAAGCCGTAGCGCGTCACTTGCAAGTCGGCGTTTTGCTTGCCCAGCGTGGTCTTAACTTGCTTGTCGCGCGGCGAAGTATACCACTCGTTTTCCGGCAGTTCCGTTTTGTCGTCCACGTACAGGGCCACCACCACGTAGTCGTTGCGCAGTTGCTCGAGCACCTGCGGGTCGCTCCACACGGTGGCTTCCATCTTGCGGCAGTTAACGCAGGCGTGGCCCGTGAAGTCGATGAAAACGGGCTTGTTCTGCTCGCGGGCCACCCGCTTGGCTTGCTCCAAGTCGAAGTAGCCGTCGAGGTTGTGGGGAAGCTCGAGAAACTCGCCGAAGCGCGGGACCTCGCGGCCCGCGCTGCTGCCGGCGGCAACCACGGGAGCGGCGTTGCCGGCCGTGGCCAGGGAGAAGTCCCGCTTGGTTTGGGGCGGCAGGTAGCCGGCCAGCAGCGGCAGCGGCGCCCCAAACAGGCCCGGCACCAAATACACGGTGAAGGCAAACGCGAGCACCGCCATCAGCAAGCGGCCCACGCTGAGGTGGTCGAGCGGAGAGTCGTGCGAAAGCCGAAACTTGCCCAGCAAATAAAAACCCAGCAGCGCCGACAGCACAATCCACAGCACGATGTACACGTCGCGGTCGAGCAGGTGCCAGTGGTAGGCCAAATCGGCGGTACTCAGGAATTTGAGGGCCAGCATCAGCTCCACAAAGCCCAGCACCACTTTCACCGTGTTGAGCCAGCCGCCGGAACGGGGCAAGCTTTTCAGCCAGGAGGGAAAAATGGCAAACAGCGTAAACGGCAGCGCGAACGCCAGCGAAAAACCCAACATGCCCACAATGGGCGTAATCCGCTCGCCGCGTGCTGCCAGGCTCAGGATGCTGCCCACAATGGGGGCCGTGCACGAAAACGACACCACCACCAGCGTCAGCGCCATGAAAAAGATGCCCGCCCAGCCGCCTTTGTCGGCCTGGGTGTCCACGGTGTTCACAATTTGGTGAGGCAGCGTGATTTCGAACAAGCCCAAAAACGACAGGCCGAACACCACGAACACCGCGAAGAAAATCAGATTCGGCAGCCAGTGCGTGCTGATGAGGTTCGGCCCATCCTCCCCTAGCAGCGCCGACACCAGCACGCCCACCAGCACGTAAATGCCAATGATGCTGGCGCCGTACACCAGGGCTTTGAAAATGCCGCGCTGGCGGCTGTCGCTGCCACTCGTGAAGAGCGAAACCGTCATCGGCACCATCGGAAACACGCAGGGCGTAACCAGCGCAGCCAGCCCGAAGGTGAAGGCCAGCAAGGCGAAGCTCCACAAGCCTCCTGCTTTGTTCACCGGGTCTTCCACGGCCGCCACGGCCGCAGCAGGGGCCGCAGCAGTAGTTTCGGGTGCTTGGGCTGCGGGGGCGGCTGGCTTGGTGGGCAAAGCCGCAGGTGCTGCGGCCAGGTCCTTGGCGGAATCAACCGAAGCCGCAGCCTTAGCAGCCGCTGGCGAGGCAGGGGCCACAGCGGCTACGTCGGATGTTTTAGCGGGCGCCGTGGGTGGTGCCACCGCGCCCGTGGCTTTGGCGGGGGCCGCGGCGCCGGCTACGGTGAGCGGGCCGAAGCTCAGGGTTTCGTTGCCGGGCACGCAGCGGCCGTCCACGGTGGTGCAGCTTTGGTAGTCCGCTTCGCCGCTGATGGTGAGCGGACCGGGCTGCAATATTTTGATGCGCTGGCGCAGCTGCCCGGTTTTTTCCCAGAACGCCACTTCGCCTTTAAAAACTTCGTCCTGCTCGTGGTGCGACTTGATGGATTGCAGCTTGCCCACCAAAGCGTAAGCCGGGCTGGGCTTGAACTTCATGGTGAACACCACGGGGCCCACTTCGTCGCTAAAGTCCGAGGCGTACAGGTGCCACTTGTCGTCGATGCGGGCATTGATAATCAGCTCCACTTCCTCCCCCACCTTGGCAGTGGGCTTGCTGAGGGCCGCGCTCAGGTGGGTGGGCGTCAGAGTTTGAGCCGCCACCGGCCCGGCCATTCCCAGCCAGAGCAACAAAATTTTGGGTAACCAGAAGTGCTTCATCGGTACAAACTTCACGCGTTGATATTTTCCGCGGGCATCCTTACAACAGGAAAAAACTGCGCCTCGTTGCAGCATTTCTTTTCGCCGTGGCGGCGCAACTTTTGCCAACTGCTGCGTGTTCTCACGCACGCTTTGGCCCACAAAACTAGCGGCTCGCTACCACAAACGGCCACGCCAAAAGTTCATCGGCCCAACCAGCCGCGCCAAACTGCGTACTTTCGAGTAATAATGGCTCCCAGACCGACCGCGTCGCGGGGCCGCCAACATGGGTTTAAAAATATTATTCACCGTTTTACTGGTCTTGGTAAACGGATTTTTTGTGGCCGCCGAGTTCGCGCTGGTCAAGGTGCGGCTCTCCCAAATTGAGCTGCGGGCCAAGGAAGGCAACCGCCTGGCCAAGCTCACCCTCACCATTCTGCAGGATTTGGAGGCCTACCTCTCGGCCTCGCAGCTGGGCATCACGCTGGCCTCGCTGGGCCTGGGTTGGATTGGCGAGAGCGTCGTAGCGTCCATCATTTTGGGCGCCGTGCACGCGCTTGACCTGAACGTGACGCCCGAGCTGGCCCACCAGATTGCGCTGCCCGTGTCGTTTGCCACCATCACGGTGCTGCACATCGTCATTGGCGAGCAGGCGCCCAAAATGCTGGCCATTCAGCGGCCGGAGGCCCTGAGCATTGCCATTGCCCTGCCGCTGCGGGTGTTCTACATCGTTAGCTACCCGTTCATCTGGGTTTTGAACAAGCTTTCGGGCTTGGTGCTGCGCTTGTTCGGCGTCACGTCCATGCACGCTTCGGAGGCCCACACTTCCGACGAGCTCCGCATTCTGCTGGACCAAAGCAAGGAGAGCGGCGAAATTCAGGACTCCGAGCACGAGCTGATTGAGAACGTGTTCGAGTTCAACGACCGCATGGTGAAGCAGATTATGGTGCCGCGCACCAAGCTGTCGGCCCTGGACGTGCACGCGCCCGAGGAGCAGATTCTCGACTGCGTGTTCAGCGAAGGCTACTCGCGCATGCCGGTCTACGAAGGCAACATCGATAACATCGTGGGCGTGCTCAACGTGAAGGACCTGCTGCCCATCATCCGGCGCGGCGAGCCCGTGGAGCTGGCCCGCATCATGCGCGCCCCCTACTTTGTGCCCGAAACCAAGAAGATCAACCGCCTGCTACGCCAGTTTCAGCGCAAGCACATGCACATTGCTATTGTGAGCGACGAGTTTGGCGGGGTTTCGGGTATTGTCACTATTGAGGATATTATTGAAGAGCTGGTGGGCGAGATTCAGGACGAGTACGACAACGAAGTGCCCGTTGTGGAAAAAGTTTCGGAGACCGAGTATCGGGTAAATACCTCTACGCCCATCTCCGATGCTAACGAGTACCTTCCTTATCCTCTTCCCGAAGGTGACGACTACGAAACCGTGGGCGGCTTGCTCAACGTCATTT